>JBEEHO010000327.1:0-11078 GCA_041167425.1 Verrucomicrobiota bacterium
GATGGCCAACGAGATCGAGCGCTACGAAAAAGAGATCCAGTCGATCGAGGACCGGGAGCTGGAATTGATGGAGCAGGCCGAGAAAATGAAAGTGGAAGCCGGCGTGGAAGAAAAGAAAAGTTCGGCGGCGCGCGAATCGATCGGGCGTCAAATGACCGATCTGGAGCAGAAAGGTGCCGCGCTCGACGCGCGTTTGGCCGAGATAACGACCGAGCGGGATGAGCTCGCCAGCAAAATCGACGAGGATCTGCTCGGCCGTTTCGAGCGGCTTTTCGCGAGCAAGGGCGACGCGGCGGTGGTGGCTTTGGAGCATGAAGTTTGCACCGGTTGCCATATGAAACTGACCACGCAGACAGCGCACCGCGTCAGGAACGGCAAGGAGATCGTCAGCTGCGAGCAGTGCGGGCGGATTCTCTACGCGGCCTAACGATACCTAAAGAAATAATCGGAAAGCGGGAAGGCGGGAAATAAGAGCAGGAATGTTACCCCTTTTTTCCTGCGTTCCTGATTCATCTTTCTTGATCAGACGTTGAAGCGGAATTCCACCACGTCGCCATCGCGCACGACGTAATCTTTTCCTTCGATCCGCAGTTTGCCGGATTCTCGCGCCTTGGCGAAGGAACCGAGCGAGACCAGATCGTCGAAGTGGACCGTCTCGGCGGCGATGAAGCCGCGCTCGAAATCGGAATGGATGACTCCCGCGGCCGCGGGCGCTTTGTCGCCGGCCCGGATGGTCCAGGCGCGCGTTTCTTTTTCGCCCGTCGTGAGGTAAGTGCGCAAGCCGAGCAGGTGATAGACGGCGCGAATGAGAGCGCTCACGCCGCTCCCGGCCACCCCGAGGTCGCGCAAATATTCCTGCGCTTCCGCTTCGCTCAAATCCACCAGCTCGCTCTCGATTTGCGCGCTGATCACGACGGCCTCCGTGGCAAAGTGGTTTCGGGCGTACTCCTGGACCGCGCGCACATGCTGCAGGGCCGCGTTGGCCTCCAGTTCCTGTGAAATGGCCGCGAGATCGGACTCCGCGACGTTGCACGCAAAAAGGGTCGGCTTCGAACTGAGCAGAAAAAAATCGCGGGCGACGATTTTTTCTTCGTCGGTGAGCTCGAGGGTGATGGCTGGCTTGCCGGCATCGAGATGGGGAAGAAGTTTGTCGATCACGGCAACCTCCGCCTTCGCCGTTTTCGATCCGGCGCGGACTTCTTTTTGCAAACGATCGTGCCGCTTCTGCAGGGAAGCGAGATCGGCCAGGACGAGCTCAGTGTTGATCACCTCGATGTCGCGAACCGGGTCGATCGTGCCGCTGACGTGATGAATGTCCGCGTTCTCGAAACAACGCACGACCTGCACGATCGCGTTGACCTCGCGGATGTGACTGAGGAATTGGTTGCCCAGGCCTTCGCCCGCGCTCGCTCCCTTGACCAGGCCGGCAATGTCCACGAACTCGATGGCCGCCGGGATAATCTTCTGCGAATGCGACAGTTTCGAGAGCGTTTCCAGCCGCGGGTCGGGCACGGTGACCACGCCGAGATTCGGATCGATCGTGCAGAATGGGTAGTTCGCGGCCTGCGCTTTGCGCGTGCGGGTGACAGCGTTGAAAAGCGTGGATTTACCGACATTCGGCAGGCCGACAATTCCAGCGCTCAACATAGGCGCGGACGGTAATGCGAGATGCGCGACGCCGCAATGCGTCAGGCGTTTACCGCGGAGGGCGCGGAGATTAGAATCAAGAAATAATTTCTCTGCGTTCTCCGCGATCTCGGCGGTGAATAAATTACGTCGCAGAAAAAATCGGGCCGGCGGGATTCGAACCCGCGACCTCTTGAACCCCATTCAAGCGCACTACCAAGCTGTGCTACGGCCCGCTGACAACGCGGCCACTATTCACCGCCAGAGTTCCATTGCCAAAGAAGTTTTTTCCTTCGCTCGTCCTTGTCTTTTCTTCCGGATTGGCAGTTGGTGGTTGGTTATGAAATATCGACGGCTCGGAAAATCAGGGCTGCAAGTGAGCGAACTTTCGTTCGGCGCCTGGGTGACTTTTGCGCAGCAGATCACCGAAAGGACGGCGGAGAAATTAATGACGATCGCGTACGACGCCGGCGTTAATTTTTTCGATAACGCCGAGGCCTATGCGAACGGAAAGGCCGAGCTCGTGATGGGCCGGATCCTGAAACGGCAGGGGTGGGGGCGGGACACGTTTCTGGTTTCGAGCAAAGTTTTCTGGGGTGGTGATCTCCCGAATCAGGAAGGGCTGAGCCGCAAACATGTGATCGAGGCGTGTCACGCGGCGCTGCGCCGGTTGCGGGTGGATTATCTCGATCTCTATTTTTGCCACCGGCCCGATCCGGATACGCCGATCGAGGAAACGGTGCGGGCCATGAGCGATCTCATCGCGCAGGGCAAGGTGCTTTACTGGGGCACGTCGGAATGGAGCGCGAAAGAAATCACGGAGGCGCACCGGATTGCACGCGAGCTGCGGCTCGTCCCGCCGACGATGGAGCAGCCGCAATACAACATGTTTCATCGTGAGCGGTTGGAGAAGGAATTCGCACCGCTCTACGAAAAATTCGGCCTCGGCACGACGATCTGGTCTCCGCTCGCGTCCGGCCTGCTGACCGGAAAATACAACGAAGGCGATCCAGGCGGGACACGGATTTCGTTGAAGGATTACGCGTGGCTGCGCGAAGAATTTGAGACGGCGGAAGCGCGCCAGCGTCTGGCGAAAGTGAAGAAGCTTGCCGCGGTCGCGGAGGATTTGGGAACGACGTTGCCGCAGCTGGGTCTGGCCTGGTGTTTGAAGAATCCGCGCGTGAGCACGGTCATCACGGGCGCATCGAAACCGAAGCAGGTGAAGGAAAATATGAAAGCTGGTGAACTGGTCGATAAACTCACGAATGAGGTGATGGCAAAGATCGAGGGGATCCTGCGGAACAAGCCATAGGCGAAAGTTCGTCGCGGCGAGGCGCCGCCACCAGCACGCGAGACGCGTGCGCTACCCGGCAGCTTCGGTCGCGATCCAGTTGCCCAGGAACGCATCGATCAGTTCCGGCAAATCATCGCTATAGCCGCCCTCGAGAATTGCGCCGGAAGGAATCTTCGTTTCGCGCAGCCACCTTCCGAAAGTGGCGAAATCTTCCGGCTCGAGCGTCACCTCGGTAATGGGATCGCCCGCATACGCGTCGAAACCCGCGGAGACGAGCAGCAAATCCGGTTTGAACGCGACCAGCCGATCGAGCGCGCGTTTCACTTCGGCGACGTGCTCGAGGCGCGGCGTGAGCGGCGCCACGGGAAAGTTGTGGATGTTGCAAAACGATCGGGTTCCGGTGCCGGGATAACCCGGAAACTGATGGATCGATGCGAATGCGATCCGCGGATTATTGGCGACGATGTCTTCCGTGCCGTTGCCGTGATGCGCGTCGAAGTCCCAGATGGCCACGCGTTCCGCGCCATTTTCCAGCGCATCGAGTGCGGCGATGGCGATATGACTGAAATAACAAAACCCCATCGCCCGATCGCGCGTTGCATGATGGCCCGGCGGCCGCATCAAGCTGAACGCGCGGTTTCCCTTTAACGCTTCGCGGGCGGTATCGATGGCCGCGCCAGCGGCCCTGGCCGCATGATCGAAGATGCCGGGATGCGCCGGCGTGTCTGTGTCGAAATCGCGGGCCGCCTCGCGAATTCGCGAAAGGTGCTCGGGTGAATGCGCGCGCAAGAGCGCTGCTGCATCCGCAATCCGCGGCTGACGCCATTCCCATTCGGGATGTCGAGCTTTCAGCAGCGGCTCGGTTTTGTGGATACGTTCCGGACGCTCCGGTTGCCCCGGCCTGCCGTAACCCGTGCAGCGTGAATCAAAAAAAATGATCACTGGCCGAGAAGTCTATGCGGACTGGAAGGCGCGGCGATATTGTTCTGCGACGTCGGCGGGTTGCTTCAGTCGAGCCGCCGCGTGCAGTGCGAAGTATGGATCGCGCAAGAACTCGCGCGCCAGGAACACTAAGTCCGCTTGTCCGGTGCGAATGATTTGATCGGCTTGCTCCGGCGTTGTGATCATGCCCACCGCAGCCGTGGAGATGCCGGCTTCACCGCGAATGCGTTCGGCGAACGGAACCTGGTAGCCCGGCCCAACCGGAATTTTTGTCTTCGGAACTGCGCCGCCGGAAGAGCAATCAATCAGATCTACGCCCAACGGCTTGAGTTGTTTCGCCAGCGCCACGGATTGATCCATGTCCCATCCCCCTTCCGCCCAGTCAGTCGCGGAAATGCGGACGCAAAGTGGAAAGCGTTCGGGCCAGACCGCGCGAATTGCGGATACCACTTCGCGGAGGGCGCGTGTTCGATTGTCGAATGATCCGCCATACTCGTCCGCGCGTTGGTTGCTCAAGGGCGAAAGAAAACCGTGCAGCAGATACCCGTGCGCGGCGTGGATCTCGATCACTTTCGCGCCGGCCTTCAGTGCTCGTGCGGCCCCATCGGCGAAAGCCTGCACCACGCGGTTGATCCCGCTGTGATCCAACTCCCCGGGTACAATATCGTCCGGTGAAAACGGAATCGGGCTCGCAGCAAAAATCGGCCGCCAGCCACCATCGCTCTCCGCCACCACATGTTCTCCCGTTTTCCAGGGCGCCGCTGTGCTCGCTTTGCGGCCGGCATGCGCGAGCTGCATTCCGGCGACCGCGCCCTGCCCTTCGATGAAGCGGAAAATGCGCTCTAGCATCTCGACGTGTTCTTCTTTCCAAATTCCCAGGTCTTCCGGGCTGATTCGTCCTTCCGGCAGGACCGCGGTAGCTTCCGTCAGGACGAGCGCCGCGCCGCCGACCGCGCGGCTGCCGAGATGCACGAAATGCCAGTCGTTCGCGAAGCCATCGACGCTCGAGTATTGGCACATCGGAGAAACGCCGATGCGATTGCGCAAGCGGACCTCGCGCAATTGCAGCGGCGCGAAAAGGTGTGCGGGCGAATGGTTCGAGGTGCTCATGCGATGACCGTGGTCGCTCGAACTTGCGGCAATCCGCAGCGACATCAAGCGCCGGCTAATCGTCGCCGTCAGGGGACGCGCTTGGGGTTTCCCCCACTGTTGAATTGGGGGAGGCTGTTGGTTTGGGAGACATTGCTGCCGCCGGGGAGCTCGTCGGCACAACAGTGAGATTTGGAGTGCTTCTCCAAAAATCTGGGAACCAACGACCCGAAGGGTGAAGAAATTCTCCTGTGGCCATGTTGATGGGGTCCGACGTACTCTGGGCGAGAATTTGTTCCAGGCCGGCGGCGGTGTATGCAGCGCCCCCTGAGGGGTAACTCCAGAGATGTTTCCCATCCGGAAGCGTTGCCGTCGGAGGTTGGCCCACTGGCCTCGGATCGTATCGCTCGTCCACGACGGGTTTCACTTCTCGCCCGCCCAAATAACTCGTTAGGTTCGCCAGGGTCACGGGGGCCGCTTTTCTGGCTTTCGCTTGGGCGACCCATTGCCCCTTTGCCCGATCGATGACGCGCAAATTCTCCAACATCTGCATTTCCTGCCTTTGCTCCTCCTTCATCGCCGAAAAGCCGTAGACGGCGAGCGAAACAAACTGCGCGCCGAAAGAAAACGGCACGATCAGGATCGCCGCGAAGATAAGTGAGATTCCCTGGCCCTTTCCGCCACGCCTGTAAACGATGAGGCCCATGATGAGAGTGGCGAGCGCCACCGGCCAGGGGAGGAACCAGATTCCGAAGCCCAGAAAGGAAGTGAAAGATAGGGCCAGGGTAACTCCCAGTAATATCCAGCTCACCATGGACATTTTCTTGGAGCCGCGCGCGGCCGCCGGACGCTTAACCACGTTTTCTTCCATCGCCATCGTTTTGAAGCAAGCGCCGGAGAAGATCAACCACCCTTTGCCTTCTCGCTTGTCTTTTGGAAACTGAACGACAACTTCCCGCCATGAAATTCTTTCGTTCTGCCGTTGTGGGCGCGCTCGCTTTTTCTTTCGCTTCGATCTGCCACGGGGCGGATGTCGAATGGAGCGCGGAAGCGAACATGGACCACCAGCTTTTCCCTGCGCTTATCATTGCCACGGCTTCCGTGCGGCCAGTGGAAGAGGAGGACGTCGAAGCGAAAGAACCCGATCCTTATTTGCTCGGCGAACGGTTCGGTCTCGTCGGCATTTCGATTACGTCGAAGGCCGCGAACACAAAAGTGAAAGTCACCCTGAAGGAAAACGACCTGATGTCGTCTTCCACGTGGGAAGGTGAACTGGCCGAGGCCGACCACGCTTACTTCATCGCGCCGAAAGTAACCTACAAATTCGACAAGCTCCGCGCCATGACCCAGCAGGTACCCATGAACATTTCCTTCGCCCTCGAGGTGGACGGCGAGGAGGCGGGCGAAAAATCGGAGACCCTGCAGGTGCGTTCGATTAACGACTGCCCGTTCGGTGTCACCAACGAAGAAGAAACCCTCAACGACGAAAACTTCATTTCCGGCTCAGCGGAAATCGGCTGGATGTTTGCCGCTTATGTGAACGAGAACCATCCACTCCTCGATAAGATTTTGCAGGAAGCGCTCGCCACGAAGATCGTCGATGCGTTCCCCGGTTACCAGGTCGCCGAGCCGGCCGGCGTCGTGAAGCAGGTCCTCGCCATCTGGTCTGCGCTTCAAAAGCGCGGGATCAAGTATAGCTCTACCACGACCACTCCCGGCGGATCGGAAGTGGTCAACAGCCAGTACGTCCGCTTCGTCGAACAGTCACTCACGAACACGCAGGCGAACTGTGTCGATGGCAGCGTCCTCTTCGCTTCCCTTTTGCGAAAGGTATCGATCAACCCATTTCTGGTTACCATCCCCGGCCACATGTATGTCGGCTTCTATCTCGATCCCGATAAGACTCAGTTTGTAGGTCTGGAAACTACAGCTATCGGCGTCGCCGATGCCACGGACACTGAGCGCGACGACGATCCGGCCGCGCTGAAGGTGCTGCGAAAGAAACTCGACGAGAAAGTTCGCGGCGAGAAAGACTGGAAGACCTTTGCGAAAGCGATTCAGATCGGAACGGACGATCTTAAGAAGAACAAGGAACAGTTCCAATCAACCGATCCGGCCTACCAGCTCATCGACCTCGACGAAGCCCGCGGTAAAGGCATCATGCCGCTACCCTATACGGCTGGGCCCTAGTTCCTTTACTCGTGTGAGCGTTGTAGCCCTCTAGCTCTCTCGAGTTGTTGCCGTGCCGGCGCTATTTCAAGGTAGCATGAAACGTGACCTCGAGCTTGTCGCTCCGGCCTTCTTTCGCGGTGGCCGAACCGGTGAGTTCCTTGCTGGCAGGATCGTCCAGTTTCAAGTCGAAGATGCCGGCAACACCGGTCTGCCTGTCTTTCATGTGCACGTCGGTGCGGAACACTTTGCCTTCCTTATCGAGGAAGAAAACGATGCCGTTGAATTTCACTCCCGCGCGCATCATGTCGAATTCGTTTGTCCATTTCTCGACCGGAAGTTTCTGGTCGCTCAAGAGCAGGATGACTGGCTTCCGCTCGTCCTTTTGATCGACGAAGGCCGCGGCATAAATGAGCGTGGCGGTGGCGCCGTCGAAAGTGAGCGAGCCTTTGGCGGATCCGCTCGCCAAATCGGAAGCGGCGTGCGCGGCCGAGCTGGCGAGCGCACCAAGCGCCACTACGGCGACGAGAGTTAAGCAGCGGAAAAATGTCATGCGGCAGGTTAGATAAGGGGCGTCTATCTTGTCAAAGCTTCCACCGTTACGGCTTGGGTGCTTCTGTTTTCGGGATTAAGGTCGCCTGCCAGCTCACGGCCTGCCATTTGCCGTTTCGTTTGAGGAACGTGCCGGTATTCAGGTAATGGCTGATTTGCTTCGCTCCCTCCTTCTCAGTCGTCGCCACCAGACGGAAGGCAACGATGGCTGTGTCGCCGTATTGCTGGATGCGAATGTCTTCCGCGGTGTAAACGGTGGGCTCCTCGCCGGCCTTCGGATGCGGCTCCGCGCGCACTTCCCGCATGATATCTGCCTTACCAATGCGACGACCGGCCGAAGCGGTAT
The DNA here is from genome assembly GCA_041167425.1 of Verrucomicrobiota bacterium. Taxonomy (GTDB): domain Bacteria; phylum Verrucomicrobiota; class Verrucomicrobiia; order Chthoniobacterales; family UBA10450; genus AV80. The sequence continues at coordinate 8,019 of JBEEHO010000327.1, forward strand.
AGATCAGTTCGTCCGCCCAAAACCGATCGTGCATTGCCACATCGTTCCGGCCGGCGCCAGCCAGGAAATCTTGCAGGAGCGTCGTCAGTTCGGCCGCATCAGGCGCCGTTTGTGCGCGGAGTCCGCAGACCGACACCAGCATCGTCATGGTATATAGAACAATTCGCTTCATGAGTTTCCTTCTTAACGATTTTAGTGGTCGACGCTGGCCAATCTACAGTTCAAAGCCGCCTTCGCATGGAGAAACTGCCAGCCTTGCGCAATCTTCCGCCCGCGCGCAGCGGCTTGCGAAGGCAGGACGGCTAATTAAAGCTTGGCATGCACGGCCTTTCAGGCAGGCTGCGGGGATGATGTCTCAATACCTTCGCTCGTTCGCCATCCCTGCCGTTGCCTGCTTGTTGATGATGGCCGCCACCATTTCCGCCCGCGCCGAAAGCTTTAAGTTCCCGCAGGATAAGCCAATCTTCAGCGTAACGCTGCCAGATGGCTGGGCCTGCACCATCGACAAAGACGGCGACGCCACGTGCCAGGCGGGCGGCGACGCCCGTTACCAGATCCAGGTCATGTCGGCTCCGGCGGAGGTCAAAGACGAAGCGTCTGCGCGGAGCGTTTTGCAGCAGGTGTTACAAATGGTGAACGAGAAAACCAAAATGACGGACGCGGCGATCGGCAAACCTTACGAGTACAAAAACGTAAACAATATCGATTTTATCGGGCAGCAATCGCACGGCCTCGTCAAAGGCACCGAGATTTATGTGATCTCGCTCGTCTTCGCTCCACGGAAAGGCACCTATTATATTGTTGAGTTCATTGGCGCCGGAGCGCCGAACGAGAAAGTAAGCAATTACGTCCTTAACTCCATCACTCCAATTAAGTAAGTCGTTGGTTGCTCTCATCGCGCTTCTGACCCTGGAGGTTCTGAGCGGATGTGGCGGCGGTTGGCAGCCTGATCGCGATACGCACCAGGATCAAATCCGGTCGGCAGTTGAAGGCCCCGGATCCAACGGCCCGTCGGACGATTCCAGAAGGCATTTGTAGCAGGTCCAGGGCGAGATTCGCCATCGGCGCCGGAGGGCTGCATTGAGTTCATTATCCCGGTGTGCCAGCGCGACTGCGGTGACGGATGTGCGCGCTGGTTAAGCAGGTTACTTCTCATTTGCCCGGCAGCGGTCATGTGGAAAGAAAGAGTTACGTTTGAAGAAGCCCCACTTAGCTTCGATTGCACTTATTCTTCTTTTCTCCGCCGGAATCACGAGCTCGTCCCCTGGCGAAACAGCTGGTTATCCCAAAGGCAAACCGGCCACATGGTATAGGGAGGCTGGCGTCGCGGGGCTCGCGAGCAGACGCACAAAAAAAATCCGTAGCGGCGGTTTGTTGAACGGCCTCGGCGCTCTCGCGTGGAAGATCGCCGATACGGATTTACCGTTTCGCGGGTTCGTTCTGAAATCCCGTTCAGTCGAATGCCCTGTCTAAGCCGGCGTTCCACGAGAACTCCTTGCCGTGTGCGAATGGCTGCTGAAAAAGGCGGCCAAAAATAAATTAGAAAAAAAGCTTGCGCGTGCCTTGGTGTTATAGTCCACTACATCACTAAATGAAACGCAGCGCCCAATCGGAGCGATCCCTCGCACCTTCCTCGTAAGGGGATCGGGAACACAGAATGAATCATGAATGGAATGACGGTCAGCCGATTTACCGCCAGCTGCGCGACCAGGGCGTCCATATGATTCTCGATGGCGTGCTCAAAGAGGGGGATCCGCTGCCGTCGGTGCGCAATGTCGCGGCCGAATATCGAGTTAATCCGCTCACAGTTCTCAAAGCCTACCAGCAACTGGTGGACGAGGAACTGGTCGAGATGAAGCGAGGGCTCGGGATGTTCGTCAAAGCCGGCGCGCGCGATCTGTTGCTCAAGGGAGAACGCCAGAAGTTTCTTGCGGAAGAGTGGCCGAGGGTGGCGGCAACTATTCAGCGGCTAGGTCTGACCCAGAAAGAACTGGATGCCGCCGGCACCCGCGCATCGTCGCGGAACATTCGAAGGAAGGAACGCTGACCCTATGGCCTGCATTGAAGCACGTGGTCTTCGCAAAACTTTCGGCACAACAATCGCGCTAGACGGCGTCGATTTGCGGGTGGAAGAGGGTCGCATCCTTGGGCTCATTGGTCCCAATGGCGCGGGCAAAACGACCGCGCTCGATGCGATTCTCGGCCTGACCTCCTATGAGGGCGAACTGAAGGTGCTCGGACGCGACCCTTGGACCGCGCGCGATGAACTAATGCGCGATGTCTGCTTCATTGCCGATGTCGCTGTGCTGCCGCGCTGGATGCGCGTCTCGCAGGCGCTCGACTACGTGGCCGGCGTGCATCCGCGATTCGATCGCGCCAAGGCGGAAGCTTTCCTGGCGAAGACAGACATCAAACGCGCGAGCAAGATCAGGCAATTATCGAAGGGCATGGTGGCGCAGCTTCATCTCGCTCTGGTCATGGCGATCGACGCGAAATTGCTGGTGTTGGACGAGCCGACGCTTGGCCTCGACATCCTCTATCGCAAGCAGTTCTACGACTCGCTGCTCAACGATTACTTCGATGGCACCCGCACCATCGTGGTGACGACGCATCAGGTGGAGGAGATCCAACACGTCATCACCGATCTCATGTTCATCAACCGCGGGCGCATCGTGCTCGAGACTAGTATGGAGCAATTCGAGGCGCGCTATTTCGAAGTGATGGTAAGTGCCGATCAGCTCGTCGCAGCCCAGGCGCTCAACCCGATCCACGTCCGCCAGATGTTCGGTCGCAGCATTTTGCTCTTCGACAATGTCGATCGCCAGCAGCTCGCCGCGCTCGGCGAAGTGCGCACGCCCAGCATCGCCGACCTATTCGTTGCGGTGATGGGCGACAAGGTTACGGCAAGCCACGGAGGAGCGGCCAAATGAAGACCGAGACAAACGAACCATCACAGACCGCCTTTGAGTCACAGCCAACCGCCCCCATCTCCGCGACTCGGCCACTCTACTGGTCGGTGCGGCGCGAGCTATGGGAAAACCGTTCGATCTATATGGCGCC
>JBEEHO010000328.1:0-6870 GCA_041167425.1 Verrucomicrobiota bacterium
TGATCGGCAAGAAGGTGGTTCTCAATATCATGGATGGCCTGATCGCCGAATACGCGGGCGGCCCGCAATCCCAGCCCAATTATGCGGTGCATCACGCGACTCTCCTCGCGAGCAAGGATCCCGTGGCCATCGATATGGTCGCGCTCAAACAGATCGAGGAGTGGCGCGTGAAGGCGCACATTCCTCCGATCGCTCCGTTCGCCACACATGTGCTCTACGCCGGCCAGCTCGGGATCGGCCAGGCGGATCTCAATCGCGTGGAAATCAGGAATGTCGACCGGTGATGGGCCGCGAGATTGAGCGTTTGCGCGGACCGGTCCTGCGATCGGTTTCGCGCTCGTTTTATCTTTCGTTGCGCCTTTTGCCGCGAGCATTGCGCGATCCGCTTTCGCTCGCGTATCTCCTGGCGCGCGCGACCGATACCATCGCGGATACGCCCGAGCCGCCGTTGAAAATGCGCGCTCAATCGCTCCGGGAATTGGCGGGCGCGATTCAAGGCACGGCGGCCGAAGATGCGGTGGAACGAGTGCGAGCCGGCTTCGCTCCGTTGCAAAAAGACGAAGCCGAACGCGCGCTGATCGATGCGCTGCCGGCCGCTATCGCGTGGCTTGATCTGGTGGATGATCGCGAGCGCCGCGAGGTGCGGGACGTTTTGAAGAAGATCAATCTGGGACAGGCGCTCGACCTCGAGCGTTTTGGAGAAAGCACCTCTGTTCGGGCGCTCGCCACCTCCGCGGAGCTGGACGAATACACGTATCTCGTGGCCGGATGTGTGGGCGAATTCTGGACGCGCATCTGTTTCGCGCACGTCCGGAATTTCAGCGATCGCCCGGAGCCGGAGATGCTCGCGCTGGGAGCCCAATACGGGAAGGGATTGCAACTAGTGAACATTCTGCGCGACGCGGGCTCTGATCTGAGACAAGGCCGTTGTTACCTGCCCGCCGACGAGTTGCACTCGTTAGGCCTGACCCCGGAAGATATTTTGGACGGTCCGGCACGGGTCGAATCCCTCATCCGGCGGTGGCGCGAAAAAGCCGGGGAGGGGATGAGGGCGGGGATTGAGTACGCGTGTGCGATTCGATCGCGTCGTATTCGCTTTGCCACGGTGCTGCCCGCCCTGATAGGTGCGCGCACGCTCGCTCTCCTGCGGGACGCGGGCACGGACGTCTTCGAGCGCAAAGTGAAGGTGTCACGCGCGGAGATAAAGAAAATCATGGGGTCGCTTGCGGCCACGCTCGTTTCACCTCCATCGCTGCGACGAATGTTTGCCCGGCTGTCCCGATAACAAATATTTCGGACGGCGCGGAGAGCGTCCCTCCAATTACAGGAAGTAATTACGCTGCTTTTCGGTGATCGGGCGATCGATGCGTTCGAGCACCTGCAACATGTCCTCCCAGACTTTGCGTTTTTCCGACAACGCCTGGGTCCGGAGCAAATACGACGGGTGATAAGTGATCATGAGCGGCGTGTCGTGATGGGAATGCCATTTCCCGCGCATCTCTCGCATCACCCCGCGAGTCCCGAGCAATCCTTCGACCGCCGTCGCGCCCAGCGCGATCAGGACCTTTGGCTGAATGATGTCGATTTGTTCCGCGAGATAAGGCAGGCAGGTTTGCATTTCTTCCGGCGTCGGCGGGCGATTGCCGGAGCTGCCGGGTGGCATGTCAGGACGGCACTTCAGGACATTCGCGATATAAATCTCGCCTCGATCAAAGCCCATCGTCTCGATGATTTTCGTCAGGAGCTGTCCCGCCCGGCCAACGAAAGGTTCGCCGCGCCGGTCCTCATCTGCGCCCGGTGCTTCGCCGATAAACATCAACTCCGCGTCCGGATTGCCGACTCCGAAAACCGTTTGCGTCCGGGTGCGCGCGAGGTGCGGGCATTTGAGGCAAACCGCCACGCGCGTCTGAATCGCCGCTAATCCAGCCGCTTTGTTTTCCGCTCCGGGTAGAGACGCGCGTCCTCCCGTCCCTGATGATGACGCTGGAGGGACACTTCGAAGTTCAAGGAGCGACGTTCGCGACGCCCGCGGAAGTTTCTCCCCGCGCTCCCGCATCTGTTTTAGCGCGGCGAGGACGAGATCGAGCGCGGGCGGAAATTCATTCACGGCTCGACCATCTGAAGTTTTGCGTCCCGCGGCAATTCCTTTGATGCTGTGGCAAAGAAACCGCGGAGGACGCTGAGAGATTTTGCGGTTTGATATGAGCCTCACCTTAAAAGATTACGACTACGTTCTGCCGGAAGAGCTGATTGCGCAGCGGCCGCTTGCTCGTCGCGACGATGCCCGCATGATGCTTTTGCACCGGCATGAGCAGCGAATTGAGCACCGGAAGTTCGCAGACCTTCGCGAATTTCTGTGCCCGGGCGATCTGCTCGTCCTCAATAACACCCGCGTCCTGAGGGCGCGCAGATTTTCCGACGACGGGAAAGTCGAGTTTCTGTTTCTGGAACGTCTCGGCCCGGCCCGTTGGAAATGTCTGGTCAGGCCAGGAAAAAAAATGCGCGTCGGCGCCGTGGCGAAGATTAACGGTGTGACAATTCGGGTCGAAGAAATCTGCAGCGGCGGCGAGCGGGTGGTCCTGGCCGATCGCGCGGAAAACTTTTTCGAAGGAGGAGCGGTTCCGCTGCCGCCTTATTTGCGGCGGCCCAGCGACGGGGCTGACGTGGAGCGGTATCAAACTGTTTTCGCCGACGTGCCGGGCGCGGTTGCCGCACCGACTGCCGGCTTGCATTTCACGCCGGAAATTCTGGCGGACCTGCCGCATGCGTTCGTTACGCTTCATGTCGGCACCGGAACATTCCAACCAGTCAAAAGTGAAGCGATCTCCGACCACCGCATGCACAAGGAAGAATTTTCCATTTCCGATTCCGCCGCGGCCGCCATCAATGCCGCCGCCCGTATCGTGGCCGTGGGGACGACCACCGTTCGGGTGCTGGAGTCGGCCGTTCGCTGCGATGGCAAACTCATCGGCCAGGACGGCGCGACGGAAATTTTCATCCATCCGCCTGCTGAGATTGCGCAGGTCGATAGCTTGCTGACGAATTTTCATCTGCCGCGCTCGACGCTTCTCATGCTGGTGAGCGCATTCGCCGGCAGGGATTTTCTGCTCGCCGCCTATGCCGAGGCTATTCGCGAGCGTTATCGCTTTTACAGTTACGGCGATTGCATGCTGATTTTGTAGCCACGGCCCTGTGGCCCGTTCCCCCCCCCCCAGCTCAACACGCCCCACAGGGCCGTGGCTACAGCGGATCCGCTGTGCTAGCCTTCCGCAAATGGACCCGGCCGATGAACCGAAAGGCGAGCTGGTCATTCGCACCATCGCGATGCCGGCCGACACGAACCCGAACGGCGATATTTTCGGCGGCTGGATTATGTCGCAAATGGATCTCGGCAGCGGAATTCTCGCCGCGAAGACAGCGCAGACGCGCGTTGTCACCGTGGCGATGGAAGGAATGTCATTCCTCCAGCCGGTGCGCGTGGGTGACACCGTGGCCTGTTATGCGTGGGTGGAGAAAATCGGCCGCACTTCAATGACGATTCCGGTGGAGGTTTGGGTCCAGCGCTACATGACCGGAGAACAGGTCCGGGTCACGCACGGCGTTTTCACTTATGTCGCCGTGGATCCTGAAGGGAGACCGATTCCCGTGCGGCGCAGTGTTTGATTCCTCCGGCGAAGAAGACTCGCCCGTTTTTTGCCGGCGCGTTTCCGCGCGTTACTGATCGCTTTCCCGGGGAACGGACTGCGGCCCCTCTTGCGTCGTTGTTTCGGTCGGCGGCCCAGGTTCCGTCCGGGGTATTTTGGGCGCATGGCTTTTAAAGAATCGCGATTGCTGCTTCGAGCGAATCACCGACGATTTCCGGACGTATTTTTCGTAGGCGCGTTGCTGTCTCGCGCTTTGGGAAAATCTGGAGCAGCCCGGCATGCTCAGCGCGAAGAGAAGAATTAGACAGATTGATTTCACGATGGCTCCGGCGGGTTACGCGACCTTGTGAGCGAGGTCGCCGCACGCCCATTCGAAATGTTTCGATTGCACGAGTTCGTCCACGACCTGGTAAATCTTCAACTCGCAAACGGTGCCACTGCGAAACAAACCGTTCAAGGTCACAGGCGCATTATAAGCGAGCGGCCAGATTTGCTCGGCGATTGGCTGCAATTCCCGCGCAGCGGCCGCTGGCCAGGAAAGATTCAACTTCCGCCGATGCAGTTTCTCCTCGGCGTCGGGCATGCGCTGCTGCAAGTCGTGGAATTCATCCCGGCCCTGGAGCGCATTGATCAGCATGTCGCCTGCATTTCGTGTGATTGGTTCCGATTGGATCCAGGCGTTGACCGGCCGTTCCCCGGACGAGAACGAAAACGTGCCGGCCAGTGAATCGCTCAGGAACAATTGCCAGAATGCTTCTTCGCCCGTGAGATGCTCGAATTGACCGCAGCGTGGCTGGCCTTTCTCGAAAAAGAAGGCTGAGATCAGATCGGATTTTTCATTGCAGATTCGCAGTTCTCCGGTCTGCGCGGAATTGGAAATCGTTTGGTAAATGGTGACGAGGTCGAAGTTGGAAAGACTGCCGCTCAACTCCAGACAGCGGCTCTGCGTCACTGCCAGATCGCGCGCCTGGGCGAGGCGGAAGGCCAGCTGCTCGCTGAGGTATTGAAAGAATGAAGGAACTCGCCGGATCAGCTCGGGGAAATCCTTGCGGTGGAAACATTGGAGGCTGGCGGGATCGCGCGTGCGCACCAGATATTTGCGCGGACGCTCCGTTAGGACCTCCACGTCACCGAAAATATCTCCGCGGGAAAGATAAGTGTCCGAAACATTCTGGTCGCTGCTGCGAACTGCTTCGACCACACCGCGGGTGATGATAAAAAAAGTATCTCCTGGATCGCCCGGCGCGTAGACCGTTTCTCCGGCGCCGAGGTGGCGGGTCTCGGAGAGCTCGCCGATCGCTTTCATTTCGAGCGGCTTCAGCGTAATGCAAAAGCCGAAAAAATCCCGGTCCACCATGCCTGAGTTTAAAGCAGGACTCATGCTCCATGGGGTGTCTGCTTGGAGTTGTCCCGGTTGAAGCCGGCGCTCTCAGGCCGATGAGATAAACCATTGCGCCCAAAGAACGCCCGCTCACAGGCGCTTCGGCGCCAGCCCGTAGTTGCAACCGGTTCATCCGCCATTAAGTCTTCGCCATGCCCGACGTCGCGTACCTGTTCGAGCGATTCCCGTCGTTCGGCCAGACTTTCTGTTATCGCGAGGTTGCGGCGCTCGAACGTCAGGGGTTGAAGGTCCAGGTCTATTCCATCAGGCGGCCGGCCGGTGAACCGGCGCAGGACTGGGATGAGCAACTCGTCCGGCGCGTGCATTATCTGCCCGAAGAAAATGCCCTGGTGCGCGAGGTCGATCAGGCCTTGCACGCGCGCAGGGTGTCGCGGGAAGTTCGCGAAGCGATCGAAAAATGGGGGAGGCAATCCGATTTCCTCCGTCTTTATCAGGCTGTCTATGTCGGATTGCGGCTGCAAGAAAACGGTCTGCGCCATCTCCATGCGCATTTTGCCGGCATGGCCGCGCGCACCGCTTTTTGGATCACGAATTTTTTTGGGATTCCCTACAGTTTCACCGCGCACGCCAACGATATTTTTGCGCCGCGCGATTTCGTGGTTTCGCTGGGAAAATTGATGGAAACCGCGGCGGCCATCGTAACCGTAAGCGATTACGCGGCAGGCCTGCTCCAGAAAAGCTACCCGAAAAGCGCCGCAAAAATTCATCGGATTTATAACGGGGTCGATCTCTCCCGTTTCCATCCGGCTGATTTCGGCAGCGGCATTCCCGCGATCGTTTCCGTCGGCAGGTTGATCGCGAAAAAAGGCTTCGCCGATCTGATTGCCGGCTGCCGGCTGCTCCAGTCGCGCGGCCGTGGTTTCAGCTGTGAAATTATCGGAGAAGGCCCGCTCGAAACTGTTCTCCAGGCCCAGATTGCGGAGGCCGGTCTGCAATCCGTGGTGAAATTGGCTGGCCCGCGGACGCAGTCGGAGATCGCGTCGCGCCTGGCGAACGCGACGATCTTTGTGCTGCCTTGCACGCGCGAAGAGGGCGGGGGAATGGACAATCTGCCGACCGTGATCATCGAAGCGATGGCTGCGGGGCTGCCCGTTATTTCCACGCCGCTCGCCGGCATTCCGGAAATGGTCGAGCACGAAGCGAGCGGCGAGCTGGTCCCGGAACACGATCCCAAAGCGCTGTGCGCGGCGATGGAAAGATGCATCGCCGACCCGGTGCGCGCTCGAAGATTTGGCGACCGCGGGCGCGAGATAGCGCGAGAGAAATTCTCAATCGAGACGAGCGCGACAGAACTTCTGCAGCTCTTTCAGCGATTGAACAAATCCGTGGGCTGACCCGTGGCGATACAAGCGAGAGACACTTTGCTCTTGCCCTAACAATTGCCAGAGTGCGAAATGGAGATATGAAACTACCCCTGCGTGTTCTCTCGGTTGTCTTCTGTGTAGTCGCCGCGATGACGGCTCACGCGCAAAATTGGCCGGACACTTATAATCGGCTCCTCGGCAAATATGTGACTTCCGGCGGAGTGAAATATGCCGAGTGGAAAGGCAATGCGGCCGATCTGCAGGCGATTCAGACCGTCGTCGACGGCATCGCGAAGGAAAATATTTCCGCGATGGGCAAACAGCAGCAGCTGGCCTTCTACCTCAATGCCTATAATGCCTGGATCCTGCATGAGGCGCTCGGAAAATATCCCACGAAAAGCGTCAAAGACGTGCTCTTCACTTTCTTCACGGGCAAACGCATCACCGTGGCCGGACAACAGACCAGTTTCAATGCGTTGGAGAAGGAAACGATTCGCTCGAAGTTCAGCGAGCCGCGGGT
>JBEEHO010000329.1:0-6160 GCA_041167425.1 Verrucomicrobiota bacterium
GGCGCGATGCTGGACGTGGTGAAGCTGCTGCACACCCACAACACTCATGTCGTGGCGCTCAGCATCTCGGAATCCACGGACTCCGCCATCGCTCGGATCGTGGTGAGCGATCCCGAGCAGGTGGAGGAACTTTTTCGCCGGCACGATGTCCCGTTCGGCGTTTGCTCGATGGTCGTGGTGGAACTGCGTGAGGTGGCGACGCAGCTGGCCAAACTTCTGGCTGCGCTCCTCATGGCCGAAGTGAACGTGCATTTCACTTATCCGCTCCTGACGCATCCCCGCGGGTTCGCCGCGCTCGCGCTCCACGTGGACGACACCGATTGCGCTTCCTCGGTGCTGCTCGGCGAAGGATTCAAGCTTCTCAGCCAGGCGGATATTTCCAGGTAGCTCTCACCTGTCTTTCTCCTGCTCCTGATCATGATCTTGCTCCTGATCTTTTCTGAAAGCCTGGAGTAGGATCAAGATCATGAGCAGGAACACGAGCACGAGGAGAAGCGGGAAACAGAGCAGGCAGCCTTTGCGCACCGGCAATTACGGGGCATAATTCCCGGCACGATTATGGAAGCAGAGGCAATCTCTCCAACACCGCCGCCGGACAGAATTTTCCGGATCGCGCTCTGGGTGGTCGCGATTTTCGGCGCGGCGCAGCTCTGTCTCGTCGGTGCTTATTACATCGGCCAGAAGCGGGCGGAATACATCGCCTCGCATCCGAATGTCCCGGCCGCTCCCGTAGCGAGTCCCAAGGCCGCCGCTCCGGCGCCAGTCCAGGCTGCGACGCCGGCGCCCGTTGCGGCCGCATCGCCCAGCTCAGTGGTCCTTTCCACGGCGGAGCGGCTCTTAAAGGAAGCGACGGAATTGCGCGATCGCGGCGATACGACCAGTGCGCTCGCGCGTCTCCAGGATGCTCTGCAGAACGACCCAAAAAACGCGAACGTGCTGGCCCAGATGGCGATGATTTACGAGTCGATCCAGCTTTTCGATCGCTCGAATGAAACCTGGCGGAAGATCCAGGAAATCGGTCCGTCGGCCGGCGCCCTTTACGAACTCGCGGATTTGAAATTGAAAAACGGCGCGCTCGCCCCTTCGACTACCACCACTGGTCCCGGACTGGTGGGGGCTTCGCCGCTCGATGCCGGCACTACGCGCAACGATTCCGATGGCATCCCGGACGGCTCCACTTTCGGTATCACCGAAGTGACCGCGACCGATTCTCCGGACGCGGACTCCGAGACGAACATGAAATTGAAGATCGGAGTAAAGGTGCGCCCGAATACGCTGATCGATCACACGAAGGTAAAAATCCAGGTGTTCTTCTACGATACGATGGACAACAAGGAGGTCGTCCTGACCGACGCCGATGTCAGTTACGAATGGCTGACCCCGCACCACGATTGGAAGGACACAAATCCGGAGGTCCTGGCGGTGACCTACTTGAGGCCGAAGAACAAACCGGTTTCATCCGACCAGGCGCTTTCGGCGGCGGCGGCAGCGGTGACCCCGTCCGCCAGCTCGAAGAAAAAACCGACGACGAAAAAAAGCGAGCCCGCGGCGGAACTTCCGGGCGATGCCAGCCACCGGAAATATCTCGGTTATATCGTACGCATTTATTACAACGACCAGCTGCAAGCGGTTCGGGCCGATCCCACCAAGCTTCTCAATCTTTTCCCGCCGCCTTTCACCGCGCCTCAGTGATGCAACTGCTCATCGTCCACGACGACGCTGAGGTTGGGGCGCAGTTGATGGGAATAGTGCAGGACTATACCGGGCACCAATGCGATCTGGTCGAGAGCGACGAGGCCGCGCTCCACTGGGCCAGGCAGCATGCCCGCTGCGGCATTTTGCTCGCGCAACTGGAAGGACCGGCGGTGGACGGCCTCACCCTGGGCGGCTCGCTCGGTGAGATTTTTCCGGGGCTGCAAACGTTATTTCTTCCGGCATATCCCGCGGCGGAACAACGGCTCGAGATCGCAACGACGAAAGTCTTTCCGGAGCCGATCGACGGCGAGCGCTTGCTGGAAGCGATCGAGGCGGCCGCCGCGGCCAGACCGGGCGCGCCGGATTTTTTCCACGTCATGGACATCCTCCAAATGTGCTGCCTCAGCGGCCGCAGCGGCGCGGTGCAGATCGTGAAACAAATGAAGAGCGGCATCGTGTATTTGCGAGAGGGAAAGATTGTTCACGCGGAGAGTGCCGCGGCGCGGGGGACCGATGCCTTGCTCGAAATTTCCGGGTGGGACTTGGTGGAGTTCGCCTACGATTCATCCGTGCGCGGGCCCGAAACGATTTCAATGCCCTGGGACGAGGCCCTGATTCAGGCCGTCGTGCGTCATAAAAAAGCGAAATCGCAGGAGAGCGCGGAGACAGAGTTTGAGGAGCCGCCTGCTTCCGACGCAGCGCCTCCGGCGAAGAAGCGCGGATTCTTCGGCGCCTTGCGAAAGTCTTGAGGTGGATCGCGCGCTCCATCGCGCGATGTTTTTTTGTCCCAGCTTCGCCGGGTATTTTATCATCGCGCTCAGAGCGCACGATCCACCTCATCTCGACACCATTCTTTCTTCTGCATCGGGATGCGTTATTCTAGCCGCCGATGAAATTGATCGTGTACCTGACGGCGTTGCTTTTTCTGGCCGCGGCCGCCCAGGCGCAGATCCAGGTGGAGTTAAAATTCCAGCGGCTTCAGTACATCGCGTATGAGCCGGTCATGGCCACGGTGAAGATCACGAATCTCGCGGGTCGCGATGTGGACCTGCACGATGAAAACGGCCAGCACTGGTTCGGTTTTGAAATCAACGCTGGTGAGGGCCGGCTCCTCACGCCGCTCAGCCAGCGCGTTTCGGAGCCCGCGCTTCACGTCGAAGCGGGCAAGACCGTCACGCGAAAAATTAACCTGAGCCCCGATTTTCCGGTGCACGATTTCGGCGCCTACCATGTCCGCGCGAATGTTTATTTCGCGGATCTCAACAAGTTCTTTTATTCGCAGACGAAAGTTTTCCAGGTCACGGATGCGCGGGCCATCTGGCAAAAGACGGTCGGCGTGCCGGAGGGGATGCCGGGCGCGGGCGAGGTGCGCACCTATTCGCTGCTCTCGAATCGATTTCCCGACCACACCTCGCTTTATGTGCGAGTGGAAAACAAAAACACCGGGGCCGTTTACACGACCTACTCGTTAGGCCGCGTCATTGCCTTCGATGAGCCCCAGGCCGAGATCGACCGCGCAAATCAATTGCATGTTCTCCATTGCGCCGCGCCGCGAAGTTGGGCTTATTCCCACATCGGGTTAAACGGGGAGCTTCTGGCGCATTCTACTTTCATGGAAACAAAAACGCGCCCGCGTTTGCGGCACCTGCCAGATGGCGCTATCGCGGTGAATGGCGGAATGCTCGACATCCCGGTCGCCCAGTCCGCGCGCGGGCCGGCGTCGAAGCTGTCCACGCGGCCAACCAGTCCGCCCGCGGACCAATAATATTACCGCCTGATCTTCCGCATGAATCTTCGCCGCTTTTTTATCGCCGCCACCGTGGCCGGCTTCTTCGCGCTCAGCTCGTTCGTTTCAGCCCAATCCCGCACGATCGTGCTCGACGCCGGCCATGGCGGCTTCGATCGCGGCGGCGTGCCCGGCCAGCGAATCAGCGAGAAAGACAAAACCCTCGATGTCGCGCAACGCTTGCGGCGACTGCTCCAGGCGGACGGCTATCGTGTGATCATGACTCGGGACAGCGATGTCTTTGTTCCGCTCCCCACCCGCGTCGCCATCGCGAACTCGTATCGGGACGCCTCCTTCGTTTCCATTCACTTCAATTGCGCGTCGCGCGTTGGAGCAAACGGAATTGAAACCTATTATTACCGCAGCGACAGCGCTTCGCTCGCCCAGAGCATTCATCGCAATGTGGTTTCCAGCGCGCCTTCGGAAAATCGCGGGATTCGCCGGCGCGGATTCTACGTCCTGCGCCGGACGGCCATTCCATCCGTGCTGGTCGAGTGCGGCTTCCTCACCAATCCAACCGAAGGCCGGCTGGCGCAGACGGGCGATTACCGGCAAAGACTTGCGGAACAAATCGCTCGTGGCATTCGCCGCCAGCCCGCCGCTTCGGTTCGACCGCTCACCCCCAGTTTGAGAAGCGTCTCGCTCGGCAACGATTTCGTTCGCGTCCCGGCGGAGTCGTTTTCACGTCATCGGAAATCATCGAAATCGTCCCGGCACAGCGCGAGCGGAAAACACCGGAAAAGCAGCGACGACGCGCCGCGGAAAAAGAGCAGGAAAAAAAAGAAATCGGAGGAGTGATTGAATTCGCCGATCGTGAGCGCGGCGGAGATGCGCGCGGCGGAAGAGGCCGCCTTCGCACGCGGGGTTGAGGTCGAAGCTTTGATGGATGAGGCCGGCGCGGGAGTGGCTCACGCTGTCCGGCAATTTTTCCCGCGCGCCGGAACGTGCATCGTCTACGCTGGCAAGGGTCACAATGGTGGCGACGCGCTCGTGGCGGCCGAATGTCTTCTGCGCGCCGGATGGAAAATCGACGTCCGTCTCCCGTTTTCCGAAGCCGATTGCAGTGAATTGACCTGCAAAAAACTCGCCGCGGTGCGCGATGCGGAAGGTGGAAGGGGCCCGAGCGCTCCGACAGTCGCGGCACTGAGGACGCTCCCGCACTTAATTGTCCTCGACGGTCTGCTCGGTGTCGGCGCCACGTCGCTCTTACGTGAGCCAATTCGCTCCGCCGCGGTTGAAATTAACCGCCTGCGCCGGGAAGAAAATGCTTATGTTTTCGCGGTCGATCTTCCGACCGGTCTCCACGGCGACAGCGGTGAGATCGATCCCGATTGCGTGGTGGCGGATTTCACCGTCACGATCGGATTTGCCAAGCACGGCCTGATTGCGGATGACGCGCTCGATTTCATCGGGCGGATCGAAGTGGCGCCCCTAGCCGAGCTCACGGTGGAAGGCGTGCGCAACGAGACCGCGGCCACGGCGCATTCTCTGGCCGCCTTGATTCCGCGACGAAAATTCAGCGTCCACAAGAATCAGTTCGGGCGGATTGGCGTGGTGGCAGGCTCAAAAGGATTCGTGGGCGCTGCGATCATGACGGCGAGTGGCGCGCTGCGTTCCGGCGCGGGATTGGTCGAGCTCTTTGTTCCAGAAGACATTTATGAAATTGCCGCGACGGCGGCGCCGCCTGAAGTCATGGTCAAAGCCACGCGTTCCTATCGCGAACTGGCGGACGAGAAGATCGATGTCTGGGCGCTGGGGCCGGGTCTGGGAAAAGCAAACGCCACGCGGATCCGCGAGCTGATCGTGAACGCCAGAGCGCCCATGGTGGTGGACGCCGATGGACTCAATATCCTGGCGGAAGAAATCGAAGTGCTGAAACGCTGCCGTGGTCCGCGACTCCTCACGCCGCATCCGGGCGAGATGAAACGCCTTTTCGATTCGGGCAAGATGTCTCGTGCGGGAATCGCGAGAAATTTTTGCGAGCAGTTTCCTGTCACACTGTTGCTCAAGGGTGCGCGCACCATCGTGGCGCAACGCGGCGAACCGCTCAGCTTCAATACCACGGGCAATCCCGGCATGGCCACCGGTGGAATGGGGGATGTGCTCACCGGCGTTTGTGCGGGTCTGATCGGGCAGGACTTATCGCTTTATGATGCCGCGCGCCTGGGTGCATGGCTCTGTGGGCGCGCCGCGGAAATCGCGATTTTCCACGGCGGCGCCAGCGAGCAATCGCTGCTGCCCAGCGACGTGCTCGGAAATCTCGGAGCCGCATTTGGTTCGCTCATGAAGAAGGGTGAGTGACGAAATCAGCGGCTCTATAAACTAGTCACTAGTCAGTAATTTTCCAAAGCGCGGATCGGCCCGCAATGGATCCCATTCCCAGCGAAGTTTCAGATCGTTCACGGTGATGCTGTAATCCACGCTGTCGACCGCGCCAGGCGTGCGGAGCAGTCGCTCGATCAAGGCCAGCGCGAGATCGTTCTCGCCGACGCGCGCGTAAATGAGCGCGAGATAACAATTCATCAGCACGCCGTCATAGGCGTCTTTCGATTCAGGCTTCAACTCCACGGCTCGCCTGCCTTCGCGAAGGGCGTCTTCTTTTCGACCCATGAAGGCGTAACACAATCCGAGGTTCGCATGCCGCTCGGCCACGTTCGGCGCTTCGTTGGTCGCGGTTTC
>JBEEHO010000330.1:0-10410 GCA_041167425.1 Verrucomicrobiota bacterium
CGACCGCGACCGACATCGAAATGTTTCGCAAGCTTCTCGACGAAGCGCGTGCCGGCGACAACGTCGGTGTGCTGCTCCGTGGCGTGAAGAAGGAAGACGTCATGCGCGGCCAGGTCATCGCGAAACCCGGCAGCATTACGCCGCACCGCAAATTCAAGGCGGAAGTTTACGTGTTGAGCAAGGAGGAAGGCGGCCGTCACACGCCGTTCTTTACGAATTACCGTCCGCAATTTTATTTCCGCACGACGGACGTGACCGGAACCGTCAAGCTGCCGGAAGGCGTCGAGATGGTGATGCCGGGCGACAACGTCTCGGTGGAAGTGGAATTGATCACGCCAATCGCGATGGAAAAGACCATCCGGTTCGCGATTCGCGAAGGCGGAAAAACCGTCGGCGCCGGTCGCGTAGCCGAAATTCTGGACTAAACATTCTTCCTCTTCCTCCTCCTCTGAGTCTGCCGACTTGAAGGATGTCTGCGACAGAGGAAGATTAAGAGGAAGCGGAAGATTATTAGGTCAGTAGCTCAATTGTTAGAGTAGCGGTCTCCAAAACCGTCGGTTGGGGGTTCGAGTCCCTCCTGACCTGTTGGTTGCACGAAGCTCACCGAAAAAAATCCCCATGCTTACGAAATCGAGAAACTTCTTCAATGAAGTGAAGGTGGAGCTCCAAAAGGCATCGTGGCCGTGGGAATCGAAGGAGAAGGGAATCCGGCGCTACAAGGAGCTGACCGACTCCACGCTCGTCGTGATTATCGCGATGCTGCTGCTCGGCGGATACGTCGCCCTTTTTGATTTCGTCCTCATCAACTTCATCCACTACTTCACGCGAGTGGTCCAATAACATGGCTTCCGTTCTTGCTCCCAAAGATCAGTGGTTCGTCGTGCACGTGCTTTCCGGCCAGGAAAACAAGGTGCGCGATAACATCGAGAAGCGCGTCAAGACCGAGGAGATGAGCGACGTGATTTTCGAGGTGCTCGTCCCGACCGAGCGCGTCTCGGAAATCAAGCGCGGCAAGAAGAGCGAGACGACGCGAAAATTTTTCCCCGGCTATCTCATCGTGAACATGCATTTGCTCGATGAGAATAATCAGCTCGTGGGGCGCACCTGGTATTTCATTCGCGAGACGACCGGCGTGATTGGTTTTGCCGGAACAAAGGACAAGCCGATCCCGATGCGGAAATCGGAAGTCGACAACATGCTGGCGCAGATGCGCGAGCGTGAAGAGAAGGTGAAACCGAAAGTCAGCTTCGAAGTCGGCGAGACCGTGAAGGTTGCCGATGGACCTTTCCAAAATCAGAATGGCATCGTCGAAGAAATCGACCCCGACCGCGGCAAGCTCCGCGTCTCCGTTACCATCTTCGGCCGCGCCACGCCGGTGGAGCTCGAGTATTGGCAGGTCGAACGCGGATAGTTCAGCTTTAAGCTTTAAGTGTTAAGCTTTAAGAAGCCAGCACTTGGAGCGCACTTAACACTTAAAACTTAACACTTAAAGCTCCCAACCATGGCCAAAGAAATTGTAGCTCACATCAAATTGCAGATCCCCGCCGGTCAGGCGAACCCCGCGCCGCCCGTCGGCACGGCGCTCGGACCGCGCGGCGTCAACATCATGGCGTTCTGCAAGGAATTTAACGCGGCCACGCAAAAGCAGGCCGGCGATATTCTCCCGGTCGTCATCACCGTTTTCAAAGACAAGTCGTTCACCTTCATCACGAAGAGTCCGCCGGCCGCGATTCTGTTAAAAAAGGCCGCGAATATTGCCGCCGGTTCGAAAGAGCCGAACAAGACCAAGGTGGGCAAAGTCACGCGCAAACAGGTCATGGATATCGTGAAGCTGAAGGGCAAAGACCTGAACTCCCGCAACGACGAAGCCGGCTTCAAGATCATCGCCGGCACCGCCCGCCAGATGGGCCTCGAAATCGTCGATTAAGGATCGATGAGACTGTGATTAGGTGCGGGTCGTCGCGTCAGAATGCAGCTCGATCAATTGCGATAGAGCTTATGCGCGCCGACGTCGAGTGAGGTGACCCAGGAACCGTCGATTCGAAATATTACTCGCAAATCTGTTTCGATCACCGCGCTCTAGACCGGGTGCTTGGCCTTAGCCGAGAACTCACGGATTTCATACGATCGCAGCGACGGATGAAACGGATCGCGTTTGAAAACCTGCCACGCTCGGCGAACTACTCTTTCTGTTCAGATCTCAGCGCATGAAAATTGCGCCAGAATTTTTCGACGGCGCGATACTGATACTTCACGCTCCGGGCGGCGCTTCATTCAATGCCGTTTCCATCGAAACGAATCGTTGATGGTCGAAGTCGGCCAAAGCATCGATGAAATCCTGCGGAATATCGCTTGAACCTGACTCCCGCATACGCTGAACAAGGCGTTCCCGCTCCGATTTTGGCAGGGCTGCGATCTCCTTGAATATTTGTTCGGCGGTCATGTCGTCGGGCGTGTCGGCGAATCATTAAATCATTTTCCGACGCCAGAGCAATAGATGCGCCGCCTTGGATTGTCGACATCGTGAAGATTATGAACCTGAACTCGTAGGCACCGCCCGCCAAAGTGAAGCCGCCCGACCCTAAAAGAATGCGATTCGAGCGTTCTGAGTGCCGCGGCAGCATCCATGAAGCGGTAAAGTCGAATTGGTTTTGTTTTCAGAATCCGGCGCACTCACTTATTTCGGCTGTTCAGCTGATAGACCCAAATATTCCCAACGCTGCAACGCGATCGGGACATTGCCGTTCTTCCAGACGAAATCGTGGAAGGCGCGGAGATTGAATTTCTCTCCCTGCTGCATTCGGGCTTCGGCGAGAAATTTGGTGATCTGGAGTTTGCCGATCTGGTAGGTGAGTGCCTGGCCGGGGCCGGTGGCGAACGCGATCGCTTCCTGATGCGCGGTGCCCGGATCCATCGGAACTTTCTCTTCGAGATATTTCGCGGCCTGTTCGAGCGTGAATTCGCCGAGCGCGAGTTTCACGTCCACTTCCACACGGAGCGCGCGCAGACGCATGAAATTGTAAATGATCTCGCGCGTGTGCGGGCTGTCGTCGAATAAACCGGCCTGCAACATCATCTCCTCCGCGCAAAAGCCGATGCCTTCGTTCGCCCCGGAGTCGTAGTAATGGCGCCGAATCGGGTCTTCATGTTTCCACGAAAGGCAAAGCTGAAAGTAATGCCCAGGAATTCCTTCATGAACAATGATTGGCCGCGGATCCTGCGCGGTCGCGCGCCAGAAATAACCGAGAGTCGGTGACGGCGGATCGAGGTAACGAATGCAATTTTGTTGTAGCCGCGCGGCCGACGTGAAGTCGTCCGTTTCGCCGAATCCTTCGAGCGCATGCAAATAATCCGGCATCGGCCGGAGCGTGTAGTGCTGCATCCAATCGGGCACGGTCAGGATGCCGTGCTGACCGAGGAATTGCCGGATCTGCAATTCTTTTGCCGCCGCATCTTTGATCCAGCTGTCCGAATTCCCGGCCAACTTCAACGGTGGCACGTCGCGGTTCCGTTCTTTCTCGTAACTCTCGAAGGCCACGGCGCGGTCCCATTCCTGCCGGCCCATCGCCAGGATTTCTTCCGGCGAAGAAGGGTAGAATGCGACGTTTTTGAGGAAGAAGATGTAAGTATTGCGTCCGACCGCTGTTTCTTTTGGCAGCGACGGCAATCGATCCTGAAGCCGCGTTCGGAAACGCTCGAGCGAATCCGCCGCGCGCTCAGTCGCTCCGTTTAACTCCTGGTCTTTTAGAGTGGTCGATTTCGATCCCAGTAACGCGCTCGCCATTTCTCTCAAGCGCGGCCGAATGTCTTGCAGCGCTTGAATCGCGACGGCCGCAAATGGACCCGCCGGTTTCTCCAGGTTCGCTTCGGCCTGCTGCAGGATTGCCGGAATGTTTTCGATACGCGTGAGAATCTCGCGGCTGCGCGCCTCATCGTACGGGGCCGGTACGGTCAGCGCTTCGACTACCGGCGTGAGCGTTTGCTCGAGATAAAAGTTTGGATCGCGTTTCCAGCGCGGATTGAGATCGAGCTCCCATCGGATGCGCGACAAGGCCGAGCCGATCAGGCGATAATCGACCTGCTGCGGAATCGGCCATCTGCTGGCATCGATTTTTTTCCACCGCGCCTCGAATTCGACGAAGTCGTTCCGGAGACGGTCGACGGTGGCGCGCGACCAATCGCGCACCCCGCCCAGGCGCTCGATCCGATTGACATCATCACCCGTGAACGGCGCATATTTTGCCCGCCAGTTCCAAAAATCGCCGGCCAGTTTGTCGAGCGACCCGGTCGCCGCATTTTCGACTTTCACCTCGGCGGCTGCCGTGCCGAGGGAGATGAGCAGCAGAACGAGAATTAGCGAAACAGCACCTGCTTTCATTTTTTCAAGTGTGTGGAAGTGAGAGAATCCGGAAAAGCAAAATCCGATCAGGCGGCAATTCGCCTGGAGGGTTTCGGTCCGCAACCTTGCTTTGCGATGCGGAACTTTTTATACCGGTGGGATGAGCATCCGATTTTATCGCCCGTCCTGTTGTCGCGTTCTTCTTTCGCTGTCGATCTTCGCGCTCTTCATTTCGCCGCTAACGGCGGCTGATTCGATCATCGCTTTAAAAGCCGCGCGAATGTTCGACGGCAAAGCTAAGGCGCTTGTGCCTAACGGTGTCGTGATCGTTCAGGGAACGATCATCACCGATGCCGGAAGCAACCTACCGATTCCGCAGGGCGCGCAGGTGATCGATCTCGGCGACGCGACGCTTTCGCCGGGATTCATGGATGCGCACACGCATCTCACTTTCGATTTCAGCGGCAACTATAATGAGCGCCGGCTAAAGGCGCTCGAGACCAATGTGTCGGAACTCGCGTTCTGCGCGATCCCAAACGCGCGAGCGACGGTCGAAGCGGGTTTCACCACGGTGCGCGATCTCGGGAGCCGGTTTTTCGGGAGCCATGATTTTGTGGATGTCGCGATGCGCAACGCGATCGCCAAGGGAATCATCGTTGGGCCGCGCATGCTGGTGGCGACGTACGGCGTCGGGGCGACTGGCGGCCACTTCGATGACACGGCCGGTTACCGGGATTTTCTTTTCGGCCACGAGCCTGGTTATTCGGACGGCATAGCGGATGGTCCCGATGCGATCCGAAAAGCGGTCCGCTTCCAGATCAAGAACGGCGCGGATGTGATCAAGGCGGCCGTTTCCGGCGGTGTGCTCTCGCTGACTGACGAAGTCGATACGCCGCAGTTCACTCCTGCCGAAATGGCGGCGCTGGTCGATGAAACGCATCGGCTCCGGAAAAAAATCGCGGTGCATTGCCATGGCGACCAGGCTGCGCGCGAAGCGATCGAGGCCGGCGTGGATTCGATCGAGCACGGCTCGTTTCTGAAACCGGAAACGCTTCAACTCATGAAAACGAAAGGGACGTATCTGGTGCCGACGTTGATGGCGACGGAATGGATCCTGGGCAAGATCGAAGCCTACCCGCCGGCGTTGCAAGCAAAGGCCAAGGCGGCCGGAGCGGCGCGTTCCGAGATGTTTCGTAACGCCGTCAAGATGGGTGTGAAGATCGGTCTCGGCACCGACGCCGCTGTCTATCCCCACGGCCAAAACGCGAAGGAATTCAAGTTGATGGTCGATCTTGGGATGCCCCCGATTGAAGCGCTCCGGGCCGGCACCTCCGGCAACGCCGACTTGTTAGGCATCGCCCAGAAAGTCGGCACGCTGGAAAAAGGCAAGCTCGCTGACATCGTTGCCGTTCCCGGCGATCCAACGGCAGACATCACCGCGACCGAGCGCGTCTCGTTCGTGATGAAGGAAGGCAGGATCGTGAAGAACAGCGCGACCTCATCGGCCGCGCCGCTTCCATCGCCGTAAGACGCCGACTGTGATTTCGAAGCAGCGGGCTCGCTGTCGTTAGCGCCGGGATGCGCTGACCGCGAGTTTCACGGAATCGGTGGAGCTTGCGATATAATAGAGCGACACACCGCGAACACCGTAGATCGGATAGAGCGTGTAGGGCACGCCCTTGATGAAAACGGGATTTCTTTTGTCGATGGACATGCCCCGGGAAGTTGAGTGGGACGCGACCGAAATGTAATCACCGATCATGTAGGTGTCGTCTTTCAAGTCGCCACCCAGATACGGGGCGAATCGTTTTTCACCGCGGAAATAGGGTTGGGTGGTGCGGGGCCCGGTGCCGAGCGGGCCCACGTAGGTGGCTACATCGGTGTAGGTGCGGACGGTATCGACGACGACGGGCTCCACTACATTTTCGCCGGCAAATCGAAAGACGTTAAAGGCGAATTCGTAATCGGGTCCGCCCCATTGGCTGAGATTGATGGGATGGCCGCAGGAGACTTCGAAGACGTGCAGGTTATCGACGGCGGAATCACCGGCAATGTCCGGGGATGGCGGCATTCTCGGCGCCTGCGATTTGGCTTCGGTCGTTGCGACCTCTTCGGAAGCCGCGATCACATTTTGAGTGCGGAGCGACTGGACGAGGGAATCGCTCGCGCCTTGGGATTTGAGGGTGGTTTCCTGCTGCGGGGTCAAAGCGCGGGCGAGTTTGCGCTGACTGACCTCGCGGACAATCGATTGATCTGTTTCGCGCGCGCGAACCCAGAGCGACACTTCGCTGAAACTGACGGGAGCTGCCGTAATGGCCATGGCCGTGATGACCACGGCGAAAACGGTAAGAATCAGAATTTTTGTGGGTTGCATGCCCGAGGTTTATCAGTTCGCTTTCGGTTTTGACAACCTGCAAATTGCCGCTATTTTCCACATCCCGCGCCGAGGGAGGCATGGGCAAAGCAGGAGAGCATGAGGCTCGCTGGCACTGCACAAAGTCATGCAAAAAAATCGCAGCAAACGTTATCGAGCGGCCGCCGAGCAGGTGGACCGCACTAAAACTTACAATCTGAACGAGGCGGTCTCGACTTTGAAGAAGTTGCCGCCGACGAAGTTCGACCAGACCGTGACCGTTTGTTTTCGGCTCGGGGTCGATCCGAAGCAATCGGACCAGATGGTTCGCGGGACCTGCCCGTTGCCCCACGGAAGTGGCAAGCTGGTGCGCGTCCTCGTCTTTGCGGAAGGCCAGGCGGCGAAAGCGGCGAAGGACGCTGGGGCGGAATATGTCGGCTTCAAGGACATGATCCAAAAATGCCAGGAAGGCTTTCAAGATTTCGATGTCGCGATCGCGACGCCCGGCGCGATGGCTGAAGTGCGCAAGCTCGGAAAAGTGCTTGGTCCGCGCGGTCTGATGCCAAACCCGAAAACAGGTACGGTGACCGAAGACACGGCGAAAGCGGTCGGGGAAGTGAAAGCGGGCCGGGTTGAATTCAAGCTCGATAAAAACGGCAACGTTGCGGTGCCGGTCGGAAAATTTTCCTTTGCAGAGAATCAATTGATCGAAAACGGAACTGCGGTGATCGAAGCTGTGGTGCGCTCGCGGCCGGCGACTGCGAAAGGCCGTTTCGTGGAAGGGATGACGCTCAGCGCGACGATGTCGCCGGGATTGCACGTCGATCCGTCGCCTTATTTGAGCGTGTAACGGGAGCCATTTCGCATGAGACCAGAAAAAGCCAATATCGTTTCGGACCTCGCGGAAAAGCTCAACCGCTCGCCCTTCCTGCTCGTGACCGATTATCAGCGGATGAAGGTCGATCAATTTGGCGAGCTGCGAAACCGGCTGGCTCCAGCGGGCGCGGAAGTGCGCGTGGTCAAAAACAGTTTCTTGAAACGCGCGATGGCGGATTCCGGAATGCCGGACGTCGGCGACAAGCTGACGGGCCAGACGGCGATTGTGATGGGCGAGAACGACGTCGCCCCGGTGGCGAAAATTCTGAAGCTGTTCGCGGCGGAGTTTAAGATTGCGACACTGAAAATCGGCGTGGTCGACAAAGCGGTTTTGTCAATTTCAGATGTGGAAGCATTGGCAGAGTTGCCCTCACGCGAGGTCTTACTTTCTCAACTTCTCGGATTGCTGCTTGCCCCCGCGACGCGTTTGGTTCGCGTTTTGAACGAACCGGCCTCTGCTTTTGCCCGGCTCTTGAAAGCCAAGGCCGACGCGGCCCCGGCAGCGCCAGCGCCTTCGGCAGTGGAACCGAAAAAGGAAGAGACGTCGGAACCGAAGGAGGAAGCACCTGCGGCAGAAGTGACGCAAGAAGCGCCTCCGGCAGCCGCGACGGAAGAAGCCCCCGCAGCGGAAGTGAAGCAGGAAGCGCCTGTATCAGAGCAGACTCCAGCAGTGGCGCCGGCGCCCGAAACTCCCGCCACGGAATCAACTCCCGGAGAGACCCCGACGGAAACAGCTTAACAAAAATTTCGCCGCGCCGTGGATGGCGGGGCGAGCAACAGAAGAAAATTGTCCGGCCCGATAGCGATCGGGCTTAATTCTCCGGAAGCTTTCGGAGGCGGCGAAGTAAGAGGAAAAATAATATGGCAGATACAAATGCAATGGTGGAGCAACTCAGCGGCCTGACCGTTCTCGAGATTGCCGGTTTGGTGAAACAGCTCGAAGAAAAGTGGGGCGTTAGCGCAGCGGCTCCGGTCGCGGCCGCAGCCCCAAGCGCGGGTGCAGGCGGCGCAGCCGCGGCTCCAGCTGAAGAAAAGACATCTTTTGAAGTCGTGCTGAAAGAGATGGGCGCGAACAAGATTGGCGTGATCAAGGAAGTTCGCAGCGCGGTGCCTGGCCTCGGCCTGGCCGAAGCGAAGGCTCTGGTCGAAGGCGCTCCCAAGACCATCAAGGAAGGCGTGACCAAGGCCGAAGCCGAAGAGATCAAGAAGAAGGTCGAAGCGGCCGGCGCCAAAGTCGAAATCAAATAGGAATTTTAATGGAGGGACGACCTCCGTGCCGTCCGGCTAAGCCAGGCGGACGCGACGGAGGGCGTCTCTCCATTTTTCCCGGCGGCGCGCAAAAAAGCTTGCGCGGCCGCGGCGGGTGTGTCAGAACTTTTTTTGCAGTTCAATATATTTTCAAACCAGCGCGCAACGAACAAAATTTAAACAGGCAACAAAACGGTGGTCGTCAATTTGACAGGCTGCTGTTTTGCTGTCACTTTTGCGCTCCTGTCTTGCGGCAAGAGCCGTGAGCCCTCACTAACCGGCCCCCCGCCCATTGGGGCCGTGTCGTTCAAACCTCGGAGATTGGTGTAGTAATTATGTCGGAACGTATCTACTTCGGAACCATTAAGGAAGGCATCGAGCCTCCAAACCTCATCGAGGTTCAACTCAATTCGTACCTCGATTTCCTGCAGAAGGATGTCCCGTTTTCCAAACGGAAAATGTCCGGCCTCCAGGCTGTTTTCAAGGAAGTGTTTCCAATCGAAAGCTACGATGAAAAGGCGACTCTGGATTTCAGCCATTACGAAATCGGCGAGCCGAAGCTGACGGCGCTCGAGGCGCAGCGCGAAAGCCAGACTTACAGCGCGCCGTTGCATGTGACTTTCCAGCTCCGCGAGGAAAAGGGCACGAAAGAAGAAAAAGTTTACATGGGCGAAATCCCGCTCATGACGCCGCAGGGCACGTTCGTGATCAACGGCGCCGAGCGCGTGGTGGTGAGCCAGCTGCATCGCTCGCCGGGCATCGCGTTTGAATCGAGCATCCATCTCAATGGCAAAGTGCTCTACAGTTTCCGGATCATTCCGGACCGCGGCTCGTGGATCGAGGTCCAATTCGATACCAGCGATCTGCTCTACATCTATCTCGATCGGCGCAAACGCCGGCGGAAATTTCTCGCGACCACGTTTCTCCGCGCCCTCGGCTACGGGTCGGATGAGGAAGTGATCAAACTTTTTTACACGATCGAGACCCTCAAACTGAGCGAGAAGCTCGGCGAAGAAGAGCTCGCGACGAAGGTGCTCATTGCCGACGTGCTGGATGGTGAGGCGACGGTCGCCCGCGCCTTCGAGCCGCTTACGGCCGCGACCGTGCGCCAGATCATGGCGCTCGGCCATCACGACGTCAAAGTGATCGATATCTCCAACGACGACACGGTCGTGAAAGCGCTGAAAAAAGATCCGGCGCACGATCAGGAGGAAGCGCTGAAGGACATTTATCGGAAGCTGCGTCCTGGCGATCCTCCGACTGTCGCGAATGCGAAGGCGCTCTTGAAGCGTCTGTTTTTCGATCCAAAGAAATATGATCTCGGGCGCGTGGGCCGTTACAAGATCAACCAGAAGCTCGGGATCAATGTCGACCTCACGGAACGCATCGTCACCGACAAGGATTTCATTGGCGCGATCAAGTATCTGATCAGCCTGCGCCGGGGCGAAGGCACGCTCGACGACATCGATCACCTCGGCAGCCGTCGCGTGAGGACCGTGGGTGAATTGCTCGCGAATCAGTGCCGCGTCGGACTCGCGCGCACGGAGCGTCTCGTGAAAGAGCGCATGACTTTGTTCGACATTAACATCGACGG
>JBEEHO010000331.1:0-3670 GCA_041167425.1 Verrucomicrobiota bacterium
CATACTGGACCGGGTCGGCGGGATTAATATTGAGGAAATCCGGAATGAACGGGTTGTTGCTCGGTGGGATGATCGTTTTTCCGAGATCGCGCGTCCGGTCGTAATAGGTCGCTCGGAACCCCACCCGCGGCACAACCGAGAGCCAGCCAAAGAACGTGTTCGGGAATGTGAACTGGTGGAACGAATCCAGCCGCAGGGTGCCGTAATCGTGAAAACCAGAACCTTCCGCGAAGGCGCGATGGAGGTCGGCGAGGCTGGTTTCGCCCTCGTAGAAAATCGGGCCGCCGAAGAGGGGCATGCGCTTTACATCCAGCGCCACCTCAGGTAGCCGCTCGGTGGCGTCAAAGAAATTGTTCGCCTGGAACCGCGCCATCGCGGTCAGCGTGTAGTTCGGATTCGTTTTCGTGACCGCGACGATGTTGTCCGGCTGGGGATTGAGCTGGAACTCGCTCTGGAAAAAATCCTGGAGCACAAATTCGTCGCTGAGTTTGGTGATGTTCGCGATGCCGGTAATGTCCTCGGAAAATTTTGTCCTGCTCTGGATGGAAACCCGGTAGCGGCCCTCGGAAATACTCGGCCGGGCAATCGACGTCCGGTTAATGTCCGGGTTTTGATCGTCCAAAAAGTAAGTCTGGATGCGGGCCCAGCTTTGCTTATCCACTCCGAAATGGATATCGGGCTCGAACCCGAAAGCCAGGCCGCGCCGGTACCGATAGTCGAGCCGGAAGATCGCCTTAGTGTTTTCCGTCAGCGGCATGGTGACGCGGCCCAGGATCGACGGTCCCCACGAACTGAGATAGGCCGGCGAAATCATGTAGCTGAAAGACTCGTCCAGCGACTGGTACATGTAGGGCCACCAAAAAATCGGGACGTCGCGGACGTAAAACGTCACGTTTTGGAAGATCACCCGGTCGTTCTCGTAAACCCGCATCGATTTCGACACGAGTCGAAAATCGGGCTTGTCGGAATCGTGAGTGGTGAACGCGCCTTTCGAAACGATGAACGCGTCCTCGGAAATCGGGGTGATCTTTTCGCCTGCGACGAGGTATGGCTGTTTGTCCGTCCTGATATCGACCGCGCGGATCTCCTTCGTCTCGGTATTATATACCGCGCGCTCGCCGATGAAGGTCCCGGTGATGCGATAAATTCGGACATGGCCCTCGGCCACGACGTCGTGGGTCTTTGGATTGTAGGTCGCCTTGTCGGCGTAAATATCGGCATCGCCCGCCCGGATGGCGACGTTGCCGTGCGCGGTGGCGAGCCCGTTCTCGTAATTGGTGTCGCCGCTGGCGTTAATTTCGACCGGCTGCTTTTCAGTGCCGAGCTGTCCAAACGCCCATGAGCAGGCGCAAAAGAGACCAAAAACCGGTAAAAGCAGCCTACGCATCGCGGGATGCGAAGTTACCGAAGGGGCCTCCGGCTGCAAAGGCAAAACGGCCTGTAGGCGCCGTCGTGCCTAAAACGACAATCGGAGCCCGGCGACTTGCTGGTTTAGGCCGCAAGCCGATACGACAGCGCTCCGCAGCGGTTTCCGTTCGGCCATCCCGGGAAGCGCTTGCGTAACCAAGGCCTGCGCGGCGCAGATCGTTTGCCATAGGCTGCTCGCTCCAACGCTTTCTCCGAGTGATCCTTTCATGGCATAAACCCTCGCTTTAGCGGAATGTTCTCCAATTGCTGACTGCTCAGCGAGATCGATGAAGGTTCCATTTGCGCTGGCCACGACAAGATCTGGCGGCGTTCGACATAGTTCGGAAAAAACTCCTTTCACCGCTGCAGCCGCTTCGCGCCGGTGGGAATAGGTCCTGCCGGTGGAAATTTCCTCGACTACAACGGGACGGGCGGAAGCATGTCCCTCCGAGGAAAGGAGAAGCGCGCCGGCGCCTTCGCTTAGGATCATCCCGCGCGGTGGCTGCTGAAACGGCTCAATGGGCGGCGCAGAACGGAGCAGCCGCCATTTGGAATAGGCGTCGCAAAGCAGCCAGTCGGCTTCTTCAGCTCCGACAACGAGGCAGTAATCGAGGGTGCCGCTCATCAGAAGGTCTTCCGCCATTTTCAGCGCGAGCGTGCCCACCGCACCATCGCCGACCAGCGTGTAGGTCGCGCCACTGATGCCGAGGATCGCGGCCAGGTGGCTGGCCGGCGCGTTGAAGACGGTTTCGGGGAACAGCAGCGGACTGGCGGCCTGCGCCCCGGATTCGACAATGTCGTGGTAGAACCGTTTCGTGTAAATCACGCCGCCGTTCGACACTGCGAAAATGAGGGCGGTGCGGTTCGCGATTTCGGCATCCATTTTTAGACCGGCATTGGCCAAAGCTTCGAGGCCGGCCACAACCGCAAAGCGCGAGATGACGCTGGAACGCCGGAGCCGCGGGTGGGCTGGGGCGTTGGACGTCGCCGTGGCGGGAACTCGGAACACCGGGTAATCACGACCGAGCGGGCTGGACACGGGTTGGGCGGTTGCGGTTTCGCTCTTCAGCAACCGGCCCCAAACTTCTTCCACACCGCTCCCGAGCGGGGTGACCCAACCCATACCCGCGATGTGAACGCTCATGCGGCGACAGACCGCATGATAACGGAAGCGTTCGTGCCGCCGAACCCGAATGAATTCGACAGGACGGTGCGCACGCTGCCGGGCCGCGCACGATTCGCGACGATATTCAGGTCGAGGCCGGCATCGCCCAGACGAAAATTAATGTTGGGAGGGAGAAGCTGGTGCGTCAGGGCGAGAATGCTGATCACCGCCTCGATCGCGCCGGCCGCGCCTAACGAGTGGCCCATCATTCCCTTGGTCGAGCTCACCGGGACACCGTTGAACAACTCGGCGATTGCCTTGCCTTCAGCGGCGTCGTTAAAGGCCGTCGCCGTTCCGTGGGCGTTAATGTAATCGATATCTCCGGGGGAAATCCCGGCGCTGTCCAAGGCGCTCTCCATGGCCCGTCGTGCGCCGCCGCCGGAAGGATCCGGCTGGGTCAGGTGGAAGTTGTCCGTAGAGATGCCATATCCGACGACTTCGGCGAGGATCGTCGCGCCCCGCTCCTTCGCTGCCTCCAGATTTTCCAGCGCGAGCACCGCCGCGCCTTCCCCGAGAACCATGCCGCTTCGCTCGCTATCGAAAGGTCGGCATCGATCGGGCGTGGATGCCTGCAGCGAATCGAAGCCCACGAAAACCAACTCCGAGATCGCGTCGTACCCACCTGTCAAAACCCGCTGGTAGCGGCCCGAGCGCACGCAATTGAAAGCGTGCCCAATCGCGTTTGTCCCGGAGGCGCAGGCATTGGCGATGACCTGGCAGGGGGCGGTGATTCCGAACGCTGCCTGCGCGTCCATCACAGGCTTTTGCGGCGTGTAATTCGCTATGAGCGACGGCATTTGGCGAGCGGGGCGCTGTGCCATTTTTAAATTGCGATAATATTGTTCGCCGAAGGTCATGCCGCCGCTGGTCGTGCCGACGACCGTCAGCTCGGGCTGGAACTGGCCGGCCTGGGCGAGGGCCTGTTTCAGCGCCAGGATCATCATCCGGGCAACGCGATGGAGCCTCTCGGGATGGCGCTGGTATTGGTTCGCGGCGGCGAGGGGGGCATTGGGAACCTGACCCGCTGTCTGGCATCGGCAGCGATCGACCGGGAATGCCGTCACATTGGATACACAATCTTCCGCCTCTCGAAGCGAC
>JBEEHO010000332.1:0-9697 GCA_041167425.1 Verrucomicrobiota bacterium
CCGATAGCCCGCACGATCACTTTTTTCGGCTCGTTTCCTTGCACGATGAAACCGCTGATGAGCACGTTATCGTCTGCTCCCACCCCCAGGCGCGTCGAGATATTTAGCAGCGAAGGACTGGGAGCAGGCGAAGGCGTCGGGCTTGGCGCAGGTCCTATATTCAAGAGACCTAGCACGATGAACTCCACCGGGCGCGCGAAGGTATCGGCCTGACCGGCGCTCAGTCGAGCTACGCGAATGGAGACAGCGGCCATGTCCGTGCGGGTCAGTGCATTTACTGTCAGCGTTTGGTTTACCTTCAAAGTCGCCGCCACGCCGGAGCTTGCGGTCTTCGCGATTAACCGGCACCGCACCGTCGCCGCGGGCACAATGTTGGGCTGAAAAAGAAAATAATCACTGACCGCATCGCTGATCACCGGCGAGGTTACGACTCCATCGTATTGCACGTAGTTAACGCTAGGGCTCGGGAAGGTAAACGTTATGTGCAGATTATCGCTTTCGATCGTAGCTGAAACCGTCTGGGAGCCATTGAGAAGGTTGACCAGGGTGCTGGCGGCATGAGTGTTTCCGTCGGGCACCGCAGTTATGTTTGAGTGATAGTCAGAGTCGGCGACGAACTCGGCGCCGTTCCATCTTTGCAGCTGTAAGGCCGGGTGCAGTTCGAAGTGCCTCTCGCTCGCGTGTTCGGTGTAGAAACGAAAAATGCCGGATGGGATCGCCTGCGCCCCGGTAAGTGAGACGAGATGGTTGAGTTGCGTGCTAGTGGCATTCGTCACCTCTGCGATAATGGGCGACGCCCCGGTGTTATTGCCGGTCTTACCCGTCCCGGCAGAGTCCAGTCCCAGGTCGACGTGAATATCGCCGTCCGCGGAAATGGCGGTATGAGGAAAGACGAACTGCCAAACCCCCGAGAACTGCGGATACTGTGTGTTAGCCAACCCGGAAATCGTTGCCGTATCTGTTTCCCAAAGCCTCGCCATCTCATCGATCTCCGCGCGCGTGAACGTGATCGAAGTCGACGCACAGGCAGTCGCACTTAATAGCAGGGAAAGGAATATTCTCAACACGGGATCGAACCGTAGCCTAAGATCGCGGAAAAGGAACTGCCACGCGAGAGTTAGACGACTTGCTTCGATTCTGCTTCAAGCAGGTCCGCGTAAGCGCATTCCATCAAATGAGCCCGCGTGCCGTTCGCCGGCTGTCCGATTTCTTTCGCGCGAGGTCGGCGACGCGCGCCTCAATCTCAACATTCGGGCGAGCTCGGCGACAACTAGGGCGCAATCGCGCGCACGACAAAGTTATCAAACCTTACATCCATGGCCGCACTCCTGGGCTGGGTTGTGACGGCCATCCCGAGCTGGCCCGACTTGAAATCGGCGTCAGTTGTCTCCAATAACTTCTCTCCATTTACGTAAAACGTTAGCTTGCTTCCGGAACAATCGGCCCGCAGTCGATTGGCCTCCTTACCGGGTTTGATCGCGCCCGCTTTTTTCCCGAACGCGATCGCGTCCCAGAACGTCGGGCTGGTGCGCTTGAGGATGGCATAGATTCCATCCGAACGAATCGCGAAGATATAAGCTTTGCTGGCAGTGCCTGCATTAGCTTCAGCGCGACAGATAATCCCGAAGACCCCGTCGGCCGGACCCGCCTCCAGCCGCGCGTCTACTTCCACCGACACATTATCGAATTTGCGCTCCGGCAGAATCGAGTAGGTATTAAAGTCGGCCTTGTTAAGGAGAATGCGAAACTCACCGTCCAAATAAGCAAACTCGCCGTACTCTGTTTTCCGGGCGACCCAGCCGCTGGCCGGGTCCGCGAAATTATCTTGAAAAAGAACCGCGCCGGAGCTTGTCGAAGGTTCGGTTGGAGAAGGCGTTTGAGCCGACGCGTCAGGGCTCAACTTACTAAGAGCCAGGACGCCTAAGAGGAATATTGTTTTCATCGGTGAGAGTTACTGTAACTAATCGATTGCCGCGGCGGTGCCACTGGCGGCTGTGAAGTTTGGGGTTTCTTCGAAAACAAGTTTCTTCCGAAACTCTCGCTGGAGAAGCAGAAAATTCGCGATGGCCTGGAAGACCACGGAAGCTACCGAAAAGTACCAGACGTAGGTGATCTGAAAATCGGGCCGTCGCGACAGCACTGCCGCTGGCAGGGCAAAGAGAAGAAGACGTGTCATCGAACTAACCAACGGAGGAATGGTATTGCCTATACCCTGGAAGACACTGGAAGTGGTGAAGGCAATTCCTACTCCAACAAAATTCAGCGAGATGATTTTCAAATATTCACTGCCAAAAGCAATGACGCCGGGGTCCTTGGAAAAAACGCGAATCAAAGTGACCGGGGCAATTTGGGCAATCAGTGTCAACAGGACCATAAGGGCGGTGGAGATGCCCAGCGCGGAGTAATAGGAGCTGCGCACGCGGTCGGCGCGGCGTCCTCCGAAATTCTGTCCAACCAGTGGACCCGCGGCAAAGCTGAGCGCCATGGTGGGAAGGAACATGGCTTGCATCACCCTGGCTCCGACTCCAAAGCCCGCCTGGGCTTCCGCGCCAAAGCGGCGGATGATTGCATAAACGAGCACGATGTAAACTGACATCAGCGCGAACTCAGCGCCTGCGGGCAAGCCGACCTTAAGCATGGCCCACCAGATCTTAATCTGTGGGCCGAGGAGAGAGAAGCGAAAGCGCAGGTAACGATAACTGCGCACGTAATACACACCCAGGAGCACGTTTGCCACCAGGACGGAAATGAAGGTCGCCAGGGCCGCGCCGGTCACGCCGAGTTTTGGTATTGGTCCGAGCCCAAAAATAAACAGAGGAGCGAGCACGATGTTGAGCAGCACACTTAGCACCTGAACGGCTACGGCCGGCTTGACGATTCCCGTAGCCCTTAGCGCCGAACCCAGAGCGACCAGAGGAAATTGAAGCATAAGCGCGGGAATGAACCAGAGGAGGTAGCCTTTAGTCGCCGTGGCGGTGGCCGCATCCGCGCTGAGTGACCGGCCATACCAATCCCGTAGCAGGAACGCGCAGACCGAGAGGGCCACCCCAACCAACAGGGAAAGGACGAAAGATTGATTAAAGACCAATTCGGCATGGGTCTGATCTTTCCGGCCCGCCGCATGAGAGATAACCGTCGTCGTACCTACGCCCAGCGTTTGGGTAACTGCCACGACGACCATCATCAGGGTGCTGGAGAGACCTACCGCGGCGATCGCTTCCTTTCCCAGCGATCCGACCCAATACAGGTCGGCCAGCAAGTAAAGCGTTTGCGCCAGCATGCTGACGAAGAGAAAAGCGGACATCTCCAACAAGTGCCTGGTCACCGAGCCCTGGGTCATGTCCTTCATAAGGTGATGGGATAACTATCCCGTCTCGCTGAAATTGGCGAGCTAAACTTCATTCCGCCATCCCGCCCTTCTGCTACTTCGATGCCTTGGTCACGAACGGCAGGGAGGACATTCGCTCCACACAAGAAGTATCCAGTTCCCTGGCGCTGCCTTTCGACAAGAACTCCAGCATTACCTTATCCAGACAATCGACGTTAGTCAGGCCATCCGGCCCGTGGCCACCCTCGCGGATAATAACGTGCCTGCTATTTACCAAATGGCTGGCGACTTCTTCTCCCCGCTCCGGTGGCGTCACGGGATCCATGTTCCCGGAGAAAATCAGAACAGGAACATCAAAGGTGATGGGTTGATGGTAGCCCTCGGGTATCTTTCCCTTCGGCCACATGCTACAGGCGCGGGTTTGTTGGAAAACCCGGTAGTTACCAAACGGGTTCCCCGCGTTTATCTTTGCGGCTTCTTCCTGGTCTATGAATGGCACGTCTTCGGCGCAGGTAACGCACAGGTACATGCCATCAGCGATGAAGTCGGGAGTGGACCGGTCAACTGGTATCGCTTCTTTAAGAAATGGGGCGAAGTCGCCCTGGGCGGCTTCATGAATAATAAGAGGAATGCGTCTGGCGCTCTCGCGCGAATACATTCGGTTGCGCAATTTTTCCGCGAAGATATCCCGTTGGATTTCCACGGTGACCTTCGCGCTCTTATCGGGTGGCGAATATTCGATTCGGGCCGGTTCCCTTCCCAGGCGCGCCAGCGCTTCCTCCCAGTCGTGTTGAAGTTGCGGGAAGGCCTCGTGACAGGGCGGATCATTGCCGCATTCTTCCAGGAGTAAGTCCATGGCACGCTTCGCGGCGCGCGCGTGATAAAGAGGCATCTTGAGGTAAGGAGGCACAACCCCCATGAGGATAGCGGCGCGGACGCGATCAGGATGCTGTCGGAGATAAACCTGGACGGCACGCGTCCCATAAGAGAGACCGAAAAGGTTGATGCGCTCATAGCCGAGCCAGGCGCGCACGTCATCGAGATCGTCCATCGCGATGGGTGTAGTGTATTGTGTCAGGTCAGCCCTTTGTTCCAGCGCCAGGCGAAGGGTCTTTACGTAATCTACCGGATACATCTCGGTGAGATAATCCTGCGGGCTTTTTATCCTGGTAGCCGCGGTGAGGGGGTTTGAGCTGCCCGTTCCCCTTTGATCCACCAGAACTACATCTCGACGGCGGCGATATTCCTTTCCTTCCTTCGCATAAAAGTCAGCGGAACCGGTTGCCGCCGCGCCCGGGCCGCCAGCAAGGTCGAAGAGCGGTTCCTCTTTCGAGCCCGGATCAAGAGCTGGCAGGACAACAACGTTCAGGTCAATCGTGCGTCCGGAATGGGTCTCACGATTCTCGAAGACTGTGAGCTTTCCACATAGAAGTTCTTCATCAATGCCGGGCAGTTTGCATGGCTTCAGCGGACCAAACGCCGGGCGGTGCGGCGCGGGCTTGTGGCAGGCCGTGGCGCAACATGCGATAAATAACAAGGTGGCAGCCAGTGGCCTGCCGATCGAGCGGACGCGGCGCTGTGACATATCTTCTGCTCCGCCAGCAGGGCTGAGGAGATCGCCAGCTAGGATCTTTGAAAACAGCCTCGGGCTCAGGTTTTCTTTTTCTGCCTGGCCAGCTTGCTGCATTCCTCGGCGCACTTGCGGCAAGCG
This sequence comes from Verrucomicrobiota bacterium, assembly GCA_041167425.1. Lineage (GTDB taxonomy): Bacteria > Verrucomicrobiota > Verrucomicrobiia > Chthoniobacterales > UBA10450 > AV80. The sequence goes on from JBEEHO010000332.1 coordinate 5,040, forward strand.
TCGGCGCAACGAGAGAACGCCTCGACCTTGGGATGCTTCGCACAAGCTTTGGCCAGTTCCTCGCAGGCGCCCGCGCAAACATCGCAAATCGGGTAGGCGTATTTCGAGCCTCGCTCGAGAAGCTGGCTGGTCAGGGTCGCGATCCGGGCCACATCGCGCGCGACGACGATGACCTGCGTGACCTTGTTTACATCGGGCTGAGCCAGGCCAGCCGTGACCGCACGTTCACACCGGCGCCGGGCGACGTTACAAGCTTCGATAGAATCGCTGAATTTCGGAGGCCACATAAAATAATTCCTTGGTTGAAGTTTCTCGCCCTGCTGCCCCTCTTAGCCCTACGGGCAATAGAGAAAAATTTGCTCCCGAAAGCAAGATTTTATTAGGTAAAGAAATGAATCTCCCGGGAGGCGATCATTGCACACTCTCGCAATCGTAGTACTCGGAGCGAAACGCTCCTGTAAGCGGATGGGGTTTTTGCTTTATCCAAAGAGAGATGGCTGGAACGCCCTGCGCATATTTACAAACCTCCCTTGCCACCTGCCGGTAAATGCGTGGCTCGGGATAAACCGGGACATGCAATTCCGCGTAGGCCCATCGGTTGATGTCGAGAAAAAACGGCTCGCTCTTCTGCCAGATGTGCGGATGGATCTGCTCCGGCAGTCGCGCTATCACGGCGGGCGTCAGGTAAATGGCAGCTTGATAAGTGTTCCCGGAATAGATCGATGACGAAAGGTAGGCGTCCCAAAAGCCAAACAGGCTCAGGGAAGGCAGAACGCCAAACAAGATGACAGCCAGCGCGTGAAATGGCTGTTTCCCCACCGCGATTCTACGTCCGGTAGTTTCCTTGTCCTGCCAGAACAAAATCCAAACGGAGAGCGCCATCGCGATGTTCCAGGGCCAGACCACGATATTTTCACCCGTAAGAAAAAGCAGAAGAAGGATGGCTCCATGGGTAGCCGTAGCCAGAAGCACAGATCGATTTCGAAATCGGCGCGTGAACAGGCCGAGACCGATGAGAATTTCCGCTATGGGTACCGCCAGAATCAGGAACGGCGGAACGTGGTTAGCGATAGACAACCACCAGCCGGGCAGAAAGCTCGCCATGTCCGGCCAGGTTTGCCGGACAAACGTTATATTCAATTTTTGAACGCCGCCCCAAAAGTAAGTCGACGCCATGATGAACCGGCAAACATCGAGAGCGATCCGGTTATTTCCCGCCTCGGGTTTTTTCCAGGCGTAAAGGCCGATGGCCGCCAGGATAAAGAGATATTGATAGAACCAGGGCTGCCAGCGCGTCTGGTCCCACAGGCTGAGCAGGACGGCGAGGCCAAGAAAAAGAAGGATCAACTTGCGCGGCCGGGCCACGAAACTAGTGGCCGCCAGCAAAGCCAGCAAGGATAGTAACCAAAGGTAGTCGACCGGATAAGGGATGCGTGGCAGATAGTTACTAACTGGAGTTAACGGAAACAGGCGTGTCGAAAGCCAGAGCTTCCAGGAAAGAAGGAAAGAGCTGGCGACGGCCAGCGCGGTTATGCGACTGAGCAGAGCTACCTGACGCTCGGGAGAATCGGGAAAATAGGCATGGCGAAAAAATCCGATGTTCTTTCCATGTTGCCTTCTTTGCTTATTCATTCTTCGCCGTCGCAGTAGCCAAACCGTCTCGAGCAGGCTTATTCTTCGCCATCGAAGTAATCCAGCGACTCGGAAGGGATGAGTCTGCCTTCAGGCGACCGGATAGGCCATCTCTTACTATCGGGATAACAGGAGGACGCGCCGGTTGGGTTATCCGCTACCATATAGGGAACAAGGTCTCGGTGTCATCATTGCCAGGTTGATAAGGCTGGTCAGGCGGAATGATAAAAGCGTCGCCCGTTTCGATAGGTGTTATTCGATCCTTATGCCGGACGATGCCCTTGCCTGAGATGACATGCAGAACTCTCCCTGCGCGGGATGGAGGTGGTAGGGATAAGGTGTTTGCCGCGCGGGCGGTCTTGACGTCGAATAGATGACGCGTCTTGAGGTGCGTCGAAAGCGGATCGCGTCCCAATTCTTCCGAAATCCCTTTGCCGGCTCCAACAAACTTTCGTTCGGGCGAAGCCCAGGAATACCCAGTTATATCCTTCGTGTTTAACTTCTCCATAACAGCTCCGTTCCATGAAGCCTGGTGTTGCTCGTTAGAGCTTGTGTTACCGGCGCTCGATTGTCTACCTTAACAGAAAGAGGCGCGACGGTCGCCGTCTCACGCACGGATAATTATGAAACGACGGCTGGCGATCACGACAGGCATTCTCGTCTTCCTGACGGTGCTGGCTCTCTATGGATATTTGCGCCTGGGACAACAGCCCCAGACTGTCGGACGGGCCAGAGCGACCGCCGTGGGCGCGGAACGTCCTCCGGCCGCACCTCCGTCCACCGGGGCGGTCCCGTCACTCCCGGCGGCTCCCGACTTGGAGAAACGCGCGAGGGAGCAGCTCCTGGAGGCGGAGGAGAGAGAAAAGGCACGTCAGCAAAGCGAACTCAGCGCGTTGATGAGGTCGCGGCAGGAAAACGGGAACGCGTCGGGCGATAGTTCGTCGACTCAACAATCGGATGCGGCGATGCTTCCCGTGCCTCCTCCGGCTTTGAAGCCGGCTGCCTCCGCTACGCCGAGTGCCTCTCCGCCTCTAACCGCGGCGGAGCAGTTGGATAAATCCATCTTCGATCGAAAATCCGGTACTGGAGCGACTGCCACGTCACCCACGGCGAGCAGGAGCAGCGCAAATTCACTGGAACAGGTCGATGCGGCATTGAAGAAACTCGATTGGGGCCAGATGGCTTTCGATGTTCCGGAGAAACTCCGGCTGGAACAAACGGCGCTCATTCATTTGCTCATCAGTCCGGCGCAGACCGCCGAGCAATTAACTGCCGCCATCCGCGCCCAAACGAACGAGCCCGTGAAGATCGAGTCCGCTCGCATCCAGATTTCCGGGATGATGGAAGCAAAGCTCATTGGGTCAGCCTTCGACATTCACCCGATCACTCCGGATGAGCCACAGATGGTCAGCCGCACTGAGCCGACGGAATGGAAATGGGAAATCCGGCCACGGCAATCCGGACAGCAGAGCTTGCACCTCACGCTCAACGCGATCATCCGTTTCGACGATAAAGAACGTCCGCGTGTCGTGCGGACATTCGACCGTGTCATCCAGGTTGAAGTCGCAGCGACGGGGAGCTACGCGCCGTGGTTGCTTCCCGGCGCGGCGTTCGCAGCTGGACTTATCTTGCTGGGCGCGTTGGCGGCTCTCTACCGTCTGTCGCAAAGGCGGAAGCGCGTTGCACCTTCTAGTCCGGGCGCCCCGACAAGCACTTCCGGACACAGCGCCGCCGTTGACTTATTCCTGAGCTACTCCCGCCGCGACGAGAAGCGCGTCCTGCCGATAGCCGACAGGTTACGTTCCGCCGGACTCAATGTTTGGATGGATCAAAGCGGGATCGATGGCGCGACACTTTGGGCGCAGGAAATCTCCGATGCCATCCGGAGGGCAAAGGTCTGCGTGCTCTTCGGTTCCGCTTCCTCCTACGGCTCGCCCCACGTGATTCGTGAAGTATCGTTGGCGTGTGAGGAGCGTAAACCTATTTTGCCACTTCAGCTTGATTCAATCGAGACGCCGTCAGCCATGCGCTACCAACTGGCCGGCATCCAGCACATAGCTTTATACCAAGGCGATCCCGAGGCTAACTTCCAACTGATCCTGCGCGCGTTAGCGCGCCTGGGTGCGCAGCCCTCAAACGCAGCGGCGCCTGGATAGCTCGCGCGCGGCGTCCTTATCAACGCCAGCTGGTTCCAGGATCGAAGCGGGCGCTCCGTTAGGTCGATCAGACGCCAAGTGCGCTATGCCTGCCGCGCTGCCGAAGCTTGTTCAGTTGATCCGTGGCCGTCTCGGGCACGATCATCCCATGTTCCATGATGATTCCGACCGTGACCAGGAACACGGTGAAATTGCTGGTGCTCGCCGACGATTGCAGAAGGGGTAACAGCGGGGAAATTACGATCAGGCAAATGGGAATTCCCAGCAGGAGTTGTTGGTACATGGGCGGGCTGTTTCGTCCAGGCAGAGCTACTTTGCGAATAACAATTCCGGCGAAAAAAGCTAGAAACGGACAAGCGAGGATTAACAAATTCTGCAGGGTGGCTGGATCCATAGGATTGGGTTTAAGGTAGAAGTTTAAACTGACTTTTTTTTGAATCGCCATACCAAGCCCAGCCGGTAATTTCCTGCCCGGTCTGAGGGTGTTTGACGGTTAGCCTGACATAGATGGCGGGGCCAATAAGCGTCTTTAGCTCCATCTGTCCGATGATTTTTACCCGGGTGTTGGCGTTGATTTCGAAAAGCTTCTTGCCCGTATCGATGAAAAGGAATCCCTGTTTGGGTTCCGCATCTCGCACAGACACCTCCTCAGTGGTCGTGGCCGATACGGCCCCCTTCTTGAGAGCTTCACTCAGCTCGCTGGCACTTGCGGAAGAGGCAAGGGCGACGGCTACGAAGAGCACCAGGACTAAGTGGATTAGTTGGCGCATAGCGGGAGTTCCTTCCATTTGTCAATCATGACGCACGCAGCCTAACGAGATGCGGATGGCCGGCCGGGAAGAGCGAGGGCGTCCGGAATGCGGGAACGCC
>JBEEHO010000333.1:0-5758 GCA_041167425.1 Verrucomicrobiota bacterium
CGATGATCACGGGCACGATCCACCCGAAGATGAACCGGAACATGCGGGGAAAAATCACGTCCGGATAACGCGCGATCTGGAGGAAATTGAAGTAGCCGTAAACGAGTCCCTGCGCGCGCACGATCCAGAAGCTGACCGCGGCCAGAGTGAGCATGATCGAATAATGCACCGCCACGCCGAAGCCGAGCGCGATGACGTAGAGCAAGATGGCGCCGATGCCAGGCGAGACGTGAAGTTGGACGAGCGCGACGATGACGACCACGCCGCCGAGAAGCGCATTGAGCACGCTGTCGAGGCCGAACTGTTTCGTGGAGACGGCAAATTGGCTGTCGACCGGCAATACCAGCAGCGAGTCCAGCTTCCCCGTGCGCACCAGCTCGGGGATGTTTGAAACGTTCACGAAAAAGAAGGCCTGGAATAATTGCGCGATCATTTGATGCGTACCCAGGAGCAGGACGACTTCCCATTTCGACCAGTCGCCGATTTTGTCCACCTGGCCGAAAATGATGCCGAAGAAAACGATCTGGCCGCAGAACCAAAGCACCTCGACGATCATCCAGAGGATGAAATTCGCCTTGAAGCTCAGCTCGCGAATAAGCGAGTTGCGCAGCATGATCCCCCAAATCTCGAGATAGCGGCGCATGCAGTGGATGCTCTCTGACGAAGCGCGTGAATAGTCAAGAAGCGCAACTTCGAAGCTCCGGCGCGGTTGTATTAACTTCAACTGCGATCATCGTGTTTGCGGAACAAAAATGTTGAAACGACCTCTTCCGCTTGTCATTGGCATCGTCGTGGTCATTCTGGCCGGATTGCTTCTGAGCAAATGCCGGAGCGGCTCCGGACAGACTTTCCAGACCGTCGCGGTCACCCGCGGGCCGATCACTCAAGCGGTCACTGCGACCGGGACGTTGAATCCGGTGCAGAATGTCCAGGTGGGAAGTCAGGTCTCGGGCAACATCCAGAAGCTCTTCGCCGATTTTAATTCGACCGTGAAAGCGGGCCAGGTGATTGCGCAGATCGACCCCGTCGTCTTCCAGGCGAGCGTTAATCAAGCCGAGGGTGACCTGGCCAATGCCCAGGCGGCGCTCGAGCTCGCGCGCCTGAATGCCGCGCGCACCCAGGCGCTCGTCGCGAAACAGAATTCCGCGCAGTCCGATCTGGATCAGGCGACGGCCAATCTTCATCAAGCCGAGGCAAACGTGAAGATCAAGGAAGGCGCGCTGCAAAAAACCAAGGCCGATCTGGATCATTGCACCATCACTTCGCCGATCGAGGGCATTGTCATTTCCCGAAACGTGGATGTCGGTCAGACGGTGGCGGCGAGCCTGCAGGCGCCGGTTATTTTTACCATCGCGAACGATCTCTCGAAGATGCAGATCGACGCCAACGTTGCGGAAGCGGACGTCGGCGGCGTGGCGATCGATCAGGACGTCGAATTCACGGTGGACGCTTTTCCTTCCCAGACTTTTCACGGCAAGGTGGTGCAGGTGCGCAATGCCCCGATCACGGTGCAAAACGTGGTGACGTACGACACCGTCATTGGCGTCAGTAATCCGGAGTCAAAATTGAAACCGGGGATGACGGCGAACGTGTCGATCGTCTCGGCGCACCGGGACGATGTCTTGAAGATCCCGAATGGCGCGCTCCGCTTCCGCATGGCCGACGAAAGTCCGACCCCGGCAGTGAAACGCGATCCATCAGCGGGCGGGCGGCCGTCCGGCGCCAAGCCTCCGGCACCTCGAGGCGAGCGCCGGGTTGAGCGCAGCGTTTACGTTTTATCTTCAGGCTCATCCAAGCCGGCGAAAGTGACGATCAAGACTGGCATCAGCGACGGCGTCGCGACGGAAATCGTGGAAGGCTTGAAGGAAAGCGATCGCGTGGTTACTGGAATGACCGAGAGCGGCAACGCGGCGGCGACACCCGCGACGAATCCATTTAGCGGTGGTCAGCAACGGCGGTTCTAAATCCGATGGCTGATCCTTCTGTGCCGGTGTCGGTTCGCCTCGAGGACGTTCAGAAAACGTATCGGACCGGCGAGGTCGATGTGCATGCGGTCCGCGGAGTCTCATTGGAAATTGCGCGCGGCGAATTTGTCGCGCTGATGGGTTCCAGCGGATCGGGCAAGTCGACCTTGATGAATATTCTCGGATGCCTCGATCGGCCGACCTCCGGACACTATTTCCTGGATGGCGAGGACGTTTCCTCCCTGAGCCGCGATCAACTGGCCGACGTCCGCAACCGCAAGCTCGGATTCGTATTCCAAAATTTTAATCTGCTCGCGCGCACCTCGGCGCTGGAGAATGTCGAGCTGCCTTTGCTTTACGGCCCGGAGCGCATGAGTAACGCGCAGTTGCGCGATAAAGCGGAGCGCGTGCTGGAAGCGGTTGGGCTACAGGGACGCGGCGACCACCATCCCAGTCAACTTTCCGGCGGCCAGCAACAGCGCGTCGCGGTCGCTCGCGCTTTGATTAACGATCCTGAAGTGCTGCTTGCCGACGAGCCGACCGGCAACCTAGACAGCCGGACCAGCGTGGAGGTGATGGGCATCTTTCAAAGTCTGAACGATAAGGGGATTACCATTATCATGGTGACGCACGAGGCGGATATTGCCTCTTACGCCCGGCGCAACGTGGTGATGCGCGACGGACGAATCGTCAGCGATCGGCCCGTCACGAGACGATTCGATTCCGCGGTGGAGTTGGAAAAATTAAACGCGCTTCCGCAGGAAGTGATGGAGCCTGCTATCCAGACATGAGAGTTGGATCGACTTTCAAAATTGCACTGCGCGCTCTGCGGCGGAACAAATTGCGTTCCGCTTTGACCGCGCTCGGAATCATCATCGGTGTCTGCGCGGTCAACGCAATGGTAAGCATCGGCAATGGAGCGTAGTCGCAGGTGGAAGCGCAGATTGCCGGCCTCGGCGAGAACGTAATTCTGATTTTCTCCGGCAGCACAACCGCAAGCGGGATTCGCACCGGTTGGGGCGGAGCGGGCACACTCAAGATCGAGGACGCGGAAGCCATTCGCCGCGAGATTCCCGCAGTCACGCTAGTAAGCGAGGAAGTGGTTTCGAATGCGCAGGTCGCGGCGGGAAATCAGAACTGGTTCACCCGCATTTACGGTGAGTCGGCCGATTATTTCGATCTGCGGCAATGGGCGCTCGCGGACGGCGCGCCCTTCACCGACCAGGATGTGCGGAGCGCAAACAAAGTCTGCGTGGTTGGCCGCACCACGGCGACCCAGATTTTTGGAAGCGAAGATGTCGTAGGCCAGGTCCTAAGAATCAAGAACGTTCCGTTCCAAATTACCGGTGTCCTCACGCCGAAAGGATTGAGTTCGCAGGGAACCGATCAGGACGACATCGTGATCATGCCTTACACCAGCGCGATGAAGCGGGTGCTCGGTGGCGGGACGACCCTGCGAAACATCAATGCGCAGGTCGCCGGCCCGCACGATTTGGCGCCGGCGCAGCAGCAAATCATCGAACTGCTCCGGCAGCGCCATAATATTCGTGCCGGCCGCGACGATGATTTTACCGTGCGGACTCAGGAGGAAATCGCCGCGGCCGCCACGGCCACGACAGATGTGATGACCGGACTGCTGGGCGCGATCGCGGGAGTGTCGCTCATCGTCGGCGGCATCGGCATCATGAACATCATGCTGGTGAGCGTGACCGAGCGCACCCGCGAGATCGGGACCCGCATGGCGGTAGGTGCTCACGGTCGCGATATTCTGACCCAATTTTTAATCGAGGCCATCTCACTCAGCTCGGTCGGCGGGGTCGTCGGCATTGTGCTTGGCATTGCCGCGGCGAAAATCCTTGCCGCCGTAAAAAATTGGCCCGCCCTGATTTCGCCTTCCTCCATCATTGTCGCATTCCTTGTGAGCACAGCCGTCGGAGTCTTCTTTGGATTTTATCCGGCGCGCAAAGCCGCTCAGCTCGATCCGATCGACGCTTTGCGTTACGAATAAACCGGTCGCGGGAATTCCGCGTTACGATTTGGGATTGCGGATTCGCTTTGAGGGGACCCACTCGTCCCATTTGGCTTCGTAATCGGTGTAATGGATGAGATGGATGCCATCCTTCACTTTCAGGATTGTTGCCGGATACCATTTCTTTTTCCAACGCACTTCCACCTCCGTTCCGATCGCGTACTGAACTGGCTTGATCGGTTTCAAATCATCGGGATCCACCCACACATCTTCATCGCTCTCGTAGCCGATGAAATGGATTTTCAGCTTCTCGCCCCGGGCCTCAATGACACGGGCCGCATACCACTCACCCCCGGCGTCCGATGCTTTCGCGCGCTCGCCGATTCTCGGATTTCCCAGGGCCGCCGCGTGCGACAGGACCATGTCGCTCCCGAACCCTTCGGTGGTGGCAAAGGTTGAAAGCTGCTCCTCCGCGACACTCATGTCCGCGCTGAGGTGAGCGGCGAATTCCGCCAGAGTGACGGAGCCGTCGTGGTTAAGATCGACGTAGGGGACGCCGCGCAGGCTATCGAGAAGCGCATCCGAAAAAGTCCAGTGCTCGGTCGAAGACTCACTGGCGGACGACGAGGTCACGCAGGCATAAGCGGGACGGCCTTTCTGTTTCGTCAGCGCCAGCGCCGCCTGGCCGGAATAACAGCAATCGAGCAGCCAGAGCACGCGCGCGCATTTGCTTTCGGATTTGATCTTTCCGGGGATCGAATTGATGGACCAGCCCAATACGTCGTCGTCTCCGGCGTCGTAGGACGCGAGGAAAACATCATTGCCCTCCTCCGACTTCGATCCGTGACCGCAATAATAGACGATCAACAAGTCGTCCGGTCGCAATTTTTTCAGCTCGGCCGCAAAGGCAAGGTCGATCTCCTGCTGCGTCGCTTGTTTGTCCTGGAGATAAACGATCTGCGTTTCCGGAATTCCGCTTTGTTTGAAGAAATCGACCAGCGCGGCATCGCGACGATTCTTGACCGGGAACGAACCGAACATCTCGCTGTGCTTCCAATTCAACACGCCCACCACGAAGACCCAGGTTTTTTGCGGTTGCCAGCCGAGCTCTTTGGCCGAGACCGAGAGTGGATTGAGAAACTGCACCAGCAGGCTGAATGAGCAGATCGCTACCAAGATTCTTATTCGAGAAAGCATCGGTGAGATTTGTAGCGAGTATCCACCAGACGTGCCAGCGCTGAAGTATTGCTCGACGCAGTTGACGTTTGCGCGGCGGGTCGGAGGCTCGCGCATGGAACAGCCAAATCGCTTTCAGAAACTGGTCGCGCAGGCGAAAGAGCATATCACGAGATTTCGCCAGCGGACGCGCGGAAACAGGCAGACAGCAGTGAAGCAATTCTGATCGACGTGCGTGAAGAAAGCGATTGGCGCGAGGGCCACGCGGGAGGAGCCACTCATCTCAGCCGCGGTGTGATTGAGCTGGAAATCGAAGAGCAGATTCCCGATTTGAAAACGCCGATTATTTGTTATTGCGGCGGCGGAAGCCGTTCCGCGCTCGTGACGGAGAGCCTGCAGAAAATGGGATACGAAAATGTGCGGTCGCTCGCCGGTGGACTACGCGCGTGGAAGGAAGCGGGTTTGCCGACAACGAGCGATTGATGGGATTTGATCGCGGCAACCGGTGTGATCCCGAGCCTCAGGGAGGGCGAGGAACCTCAGAGTGGTACGCTGACTCCTGGGCCGCGGGGAAGTTTGCCACGTGAGTGAGTGGTTGGCCGTTCGTCCTTTGCGATCGCGTGTAGTTTCATTGCGAGGTCCCGCGCCG
>JBEEHO010000334.1:0-7630 GCA_041167425.1 Verrucomicrobiota bacterium
ACCTGTGATTCCAATTGCTTTCCGGGGACGCTTCCGCATTTTGGCTGAAGGCAATGTTCGAATTGGAGGGACTTGATCACATCGCGCTGGCGGTTCGCGATGTGGAGCGCTCGGCGAAATGGTACGTCGATGTTCTCGGATTCGAACGACGCTTCCCCGGGATGTGGGAAGGCGTTCCCCTCTTCGTGGGAAAGGGAAGGACGGCTATCGCGTTGTTTCCTCTCGCAGTCGATCAGCCTTCGGCCCCGGTCCGGGCACCAGGCTCCGTGCTTCATTTCGCGTTGCGAGCCGACCGAAGAAATTTTCTCGCCGCGCAACGAGACCTAACGAGTCGGGAAATCGCATTTCATTTCCAGGACCATGAGATCTCACAGTCCATCTACTTTCAAGATCCAGATGGTTACGAGGTGGAGATCACGACCTACGAAGTGGAATAGAAAACTCGCGCGCTCGCATAACTTTCACGTCCAGCGGCGCTTGGCGTAACGAATCATAGGAGTGCCGCTGAATAATGCAGCGGCGCGTTTCGTCACTCTTATAACTTATGAAAAAATCCATCCTATTCGGAGCAACCTTGGCCATCGTGGGTCTGGCCCTTGCTCCGGCCAACGCACAGACCCAGAGCACCACGCAATCCACCACGACGAGCGGCTACATTCAAAGCAGCACGGTCGTCGGTTCCAAAATCAAAGACTCCCGCGGCCAGGACGTGGGCGAGATTAAAGACTTCGTCCTGGACCGCAACACCGGCTGTCTCGCTTATGTGGTCGTCTCGACCCGGGGCGGCGGCACGACTGCCACGACCACCAAAACGGTCGCGGCTCCATGGAGCGTTTTCTCGAGCACTTCGGACGCGAGGGTCTACACCACGCGGGTCGAGCGCGAGAGAATCTACAGCGCACCGGTCTGGGAATCGACGCGGGTGCAGGAATATAGCCGGCCTGAGTACATGAGCAGCGTTTATGGCTACTACGGAGTGACCGTTCCGCATTTCAATGCGGAAGTGAACATGTCCACCGGCAATACCAGCACCACCACTGGCACGAACACGACGACCGGCGTTAATGCCTCGACCAATGCAACAGCCGCTCCGACGGCGAGCCTCTCCCCGCCGGCCCAATCCACCGCGACCGCGGCACCAACTGCGAGTCTCTCTCCAGCGGCGCCCACAGCCAGTCCGATAGCTGTTCCATCGGTCTCTCCGCCCGCAGCCAACTCTGCCGTAAAGCCGTTGCCGAACACGACTGCGCCCGCGGTTTCCACTCCTAAGACGTCAACAAGTTCCAGCTCGTCTTCGAGTGCGGAAAAGGCGCCAAAGGACATGTCAGCTACTCACCAAACCAAGACGCAGACTGACGCGGCCTCCAGGAAGTCCGACAAGGCCACGAAGACCGAGTCCGCGAGCGAGAAGACCGAAACCACCGCCGGCGACAGTCCAAGCTCGAAGACGAGCAAGAAGTCGACGAAGAAATCGACCGAGCCCGAGGCTTCCGCCACGCCCAAGGAATAACGATACCAACGCGAAACAATCGCGTTCGCAATTTAACAGCAGGAGTGCCGCCCGGTGCTCCTGCTGTTTTTGTTTAGGCGGCCAATTGATTTTCCGCTGCGGCGGTATCCGCAGCGAGGTACTTCATTCCGAAGAGCCAGATAATTCCGGAAACGAGCATGGCCGCGGAAACGACAAGGAAAGCCACGTTCATATTGGAATGGCCGGCGACGGCCCCGAGTATTGGTGGCGAAAGAGCGTCGCCCAAAGCGTGAATGATTAGAATATTCAGCGCGAAAGCGGTCGCGCGAACCTTCGATCCAACCACGTTGGCCAGAGCGGCGTTGGACGGACCGGTATTCAGGAAAACGAAGAAGACCGCGCCAAACAGAAATACCCAGGCCAACGGAAACGGGGTGTAGAGCATCGCGATCAAAAGCGGGAAGGCGAGAAGCATGCCGAGGCCGGAGACGAGGAAGTAGGAGCCGCCGAAACGCCTTTGAAGCCGGTCCGCCACGAACCCGCCCAGCAGGGTCGAGAGAAGCCCCGCGACCACGGTGATGCCGCCAAAAATCGGAGTGGCCATGGAGGGCGATTGATTGCGAAAAATCAGATAGGCCGACATCCAGAAAGCGAGGCCGCCCAGCGCAAAAGTCATCGCCGTTTGGGCCAGGCAATTGAAAACAAAGGAACGATTGTGCAGCAAAGTCAGGTAGTCTTCTTTTCGTGCGCGCGTGCTTTCCTGAACAACCCCGGCTCGTGTCCGTGGATCCTTTTGGAAGAAACAGAACAGACCGAGGATGATGCCAGGAATAGCCACGAGATAGAAGGCCCAGCGCCAGCCGAATTGATGATTGATTATTCCCCCAACCACATAACCGAGGGCGCTTCCCACCGGGATCGCCGCGCAGAAAATGGCCATGATGCGGCCGCGCGATTGCAGCGCAAAGTAATCGGCCAGGATCGTTGGCGCGGCGGGCCCGTAGCCGCCTTCTCCGATTCCGACGAAAACGCGCGTGAGCAAAAGCGCAAAGAACGTGGCCGCAAAACCGGAGGCGGCCGTGGCGAAACTCCACAGAATCACGCAGGCCCCGACGATGAGCCACCGAGACATGCGATCGGCCAGGAAACCGAGAATCGGCGCGGCAATCATGTAAGTGAGGAGAAACGCCGGGGCCAGCAAACCGGTCCTCGCCATGGCGTTCGGATCGCCGGGCGCGAAAAAAGCCGCGCGAATGTTTGGCTCGACCGCGGCCAGAACAAAACGATCGATGTAGTTAAACAGATTGATCCCGAGCAGCAGAACGAGCGCGGTCCGCGCGCCGGGATTGACGTTTGATTCGCGTGCCGTCATCGAATTGCCGATTGCACGGAACAACCGGCTCCTTGTAAATCATATTCCATGGCGAAATCTTCGGCCGCCGAACGCGCACTTCGTTTTGTTGGATTGGGAATCGCGCGCCTGATTTATCGTGTGACAGCGACGGGCGCCGAAGGTCTTCCGTCTGGTGGTTTTCTGCTTCTGCCCAATCATATCACCTGGGTCGATGCGATCATTCTCCTGCTCGCGAGCCCGCGGCCCATTCGTTTTATCATCGATGAAGGCGTCTACCGGAATCGGTTTCTGCATCCGGTTTTGCGCGCGGTCGGCTGCATCCCCATCACTTCGCGCAAAGCCAAGGATGCGATGCGGGAGGCGGCGGCAAAAATTCGGGCGGGCGAAATCGTCTGCCTCTTTCCGGAGGGAGAACTCTCGCGCATCGGATCGCTCCTGCGCTTGCGGCGTGGCTACGAAATCATCGCGCGCCAGGCGGATGCGCCGGTGGTGCCGGTCTGGCTCGACCGGCTGTGGGGTTCGATCTTCTCCTTCAAAGGCGGCCGCTTTTTTTCAAAATGGCCGAGCGCGGTGCCATACCGAGTCATGGTGGCGTTTGGGAAACCACTCGCGCCGGAGGCAGCCGATATCGCCACCGTGCGCGAGGAACTCCTCAAAATCGGCGAATTTTGCTATCGCCAGCGACCCATTCTGCGCGAGCACCTCGCGCGCGCCTGCCTGCGGGGGCTGAAGCGAAAACCATTTCGCACTGCTGTCACTGACGGACTCGATCACAGCAGTTTATCGCGCGGAAAACTGCTCGGCGTCGCGACCGCGCTGAGCCGGCATCTGAAAAGCAAATGTCCCGAGCGGCGAATCGGGATCGTCCTGCCGCCGGGCAAGGGCGGTGTGATCGCAAACCTCGCGGTCGCGCTGGCCGGCAAGGTCCCGGTGAATCTGAATTTTACCAGTGCGCGTGACTCGATCGAGTCCGCCCAAAAGCAAGCAGGCCTAAGCACGACCATCACCGCGCGCCTGCTCGCGAAGCGCCTGGAAGATTTTCCCTGGACGCCGCAAGTCATTCACCTGGATGAAACACTGCCGAAAATGAAGCGGTCCATCCTGGGTTGGTGGCTTTTCGGACTGGTGACGCCGGCAGCTTTGCTGGCGAAATTGCTAAAGATCCCGCGCACGGGCGACCATGCCGAAGCCATTCTCCTTTTCACGAGCGGAAGTTCAGGCAAGCCGAAAGGCGTTGTGCTGAGTCATTACAATATCCTCGGAAACGTCTCGCAATTCGCCGTCATGCTCGACGCAAAAAAGGACGATCTGATCCTGGCGTCGCTTCCTTTTTTTCACAGCTTCGGTTGCACGGTGACCTTGTGGTATCCGCTGATCGAAGGTGTCCGCAGTGTCAGCTATCCAAATCCTCTGGAAGCCGGAAAAATCGCCGGTCTGGTCGAACGATGTTCGGTCACGGTCATGCTCGCGACGCCCACTTTTCTGCGCGCCTACTTGCGAAAAGCGGAGCCGGCACAATTGCGCAGTCTGCGATTGCTGATCACTGGAGCGGAAAAGTTGCCCGATGAATTGGCCAGGAGTTTCGAAACGCGTTTCGGAATAAAAGTCCTGCAGGGTTACGGCCTGACCGAGACCTCGCCGGTGGTTAGCGTCAACCTGCCCGAACCAAGAGCGGCGGCGGGAGCATCTGTTCAACCTTCCAACCGGCTCGGCTCAGCCGGAAAACTTTTGCCCGGGATGGCCGCGGAAATTCGCGATCCTGAAACCGAGCGGAAAGGTTCGCTCCACGATACTGGAATGCTCTGGCTGCGGGGACCGAACATCTTCGAAGGTTACCTCGATGCGCCCGAGCAGACCGCTGAAGTCCTGCACCACGGCTGGTTCAAGACCGGCGACATCGGCCGATTCGACGAAGACGGATTTCTCTATATCGAGGGGCGGCTCTCGCGCTTCTCGAAAATCGGCGGCGAAATGGTGCCGCACGAAACGATCGAGCAGAAGATTATTTCAGTGCTGCAGGTGGCGGCGGACCCCTCCGATCGCGTTATTGCCATCGTCGGCGTAGCGGACGAGGCGAAAGGCGAAGCGCTCGTGCTTCTGAGCAGCGTGGAAATCGATCTGCCAAATCTTCGCGCCGCGCTTTCGGGAAGTGGTGTTCCCAACCTGTGGATTCCGAAAATGGTCCGGCGGGTGGACGCGATTCCAGTTTTGGGCTCCGGCAAACTCGATCTCGCGGCGTGCAAAAAAATGGCGATGGAAAACCGAACTTAGGGGCTGACAGGGACGGCGCGCTGCGCGGTCCGAGCGCAGGTAAAATTGGATAACAACCCGCGGACGCAGCGCGACGTCCCTACCCAAGGTTCGATGGCCGCCGCCGGACCAGAACTGAAGCGAGGAATGTTTGCACAACCTCGCCTCGTTGATTGGTCGTCACGTTCTGGATGCGGATAATGCCGCGGTCTGGTTTGGTTCGGGAAGGCCGCACCTCGATGACTTCGGTTTGCAGCCGAAGGGTGTCGCCCGGTTTCACCGGGCGCAGCCAACGCAATTCGTCCACCCCCAGTCCGACTGATCCTCCGGCCAGGTGGAGCCCGCCGGTCACAAATAATTTCATGGTCATCGCCGCTGTGTGCCAGCCGCTGGCCGCGAGGCCCTTGAAAACACTCGTCTCCGCCGCGCTCGGATCGAGATGAAACGCTTGCGGATCGAAAGCGCGCGCGAATTCAATGATGCCTTGCTCCGTTACCACGAAGGTGTCGGATTCAAATCGATCGCCGGGGTGCAAATCTTCCAGGTAGAGCTCGGTCATATGGACAGCTAGAGATTCTTCGGCCGCGTTTTGCTTTGCAAGACTCCGCTCAGAACGACAAAAAAGTGCCAGAGGGGAGAACTCCGAAAGCATTCGGAGCCAACCCCGAAAGCTTTCGGGGCTGCTCTATCATTGCAAATGATACACTGCGAGTCGCGGATTCTTCTTCCGCTTCAAAGCGCGTTCGATTTTTCGCGCTTCATCAAGCGTGGCGACTTCTTTTCTGGCCATGATTTCAAGCCGGTCGCCGAGTCGTTTGGTGGTGGCCGTGTGACCACGAAGATGTTGCGCGAAGCGCGCTTCAAGGTCCAACGTCGAACCGATGTAGTGGCGACCGCTCGAGCCGCGCAGGATATAAACCCAAGCCATCTTAGAAAAGTGCCAGAGGGGAGAATCGAACTCCCGACCAAGGGCTTATGAGTCCCCTGCTCTACCGCTGAGCTACCCTGGCATTACGTTGTCTATTATCGCCGAGCTTATCAGAGCTGACCAACCCCGAAAGCTTTCGGGGCTGCTCTACCGCTAAGCTACTCTGCCGACGCGCGACAAATTGAATGCCGCCGCTTCCCTGTGTCAACGCCAGTCCACCGTGAGATCATATCATGGCTTTTTCTTTTCGAGATAAGGCGCGAGATCTTTCTCGCGTCCGCGAATTGCGGCCATAAAGCAAACGCCGTTCCGCTGCCTGACCGCGCCGGTCCAGCCTTCCAGTTCCACAAAACGCCAGTCGGAAAAATCGGTGACGCTGCCGTCCTTCGGATTTTTTTCGGCGGGAAAAAGGAAGAGCTGCATCCGTTTTTCCACAATCCAGATCTGCGCCACGCCGTGGACTTCCTCGTCATCAAAGACCCGGCTGCCGAGCGTGCGAAAATCGGCGAACTCCGGGACGACGTCATAGTGTTCGAGCCGGTACTTCATGAAGAAGAGATCGCTCAAGGCGCCGGCATCCGTCTGCAGTGGATCGAGCAGCACGGATCGGGTGGAAGACGCGAGCGATAAAAGCCTTCGCGCCTTGTCCGCCCCTGGGAAATCACGGAGATGCTCATGCACGCGGTAGGCGAACACGCCCCCGATGACCAGAATGGCCAGGGCAATCGAGAGCACGGCGGGGTTGAGCAGAATTTTTTTCCAGCGCCGTTTCTCCAGGGGAATCAGGCTCTCGTTCGCGAACCACTCGGCGACGTGCGCATCGACTGGAATGCCTTGGACCAGCTTCGCGACCGCGCCATCAAACGCCTGCTGATTTGCAAACGCGACGGCTTGCTTGCCGTGGCGGGCGCGATTGATTGCCACCCGCATCGCGCGATCGATCCCGGGCTTTTCCGTGATCGGAGCGCACCCGAGAATGGGATCAGATTTCGTTGGCATCGAAAGTTTCTTCGTAGGGCGTGGTGGCGTCCATCCAGGCTTGAAACTGGCGGCGGCCGCTCGAGATCAAACTGGAAAACTCAGGCGCCTTGATTTCCAGAAGGGCGAGCATCTCGCGGAGGGAGAATTCATCGAGATAGAAAAGCGCCAGGGCACTGCGCTGCGGCTCCGGCGCCGCCGAAATCCAAACGCCGAGTTGTTCGGCGTCCAGTTGCGCAATTTGCATCGGAGCCACTGGCGAAATATCGGCTTCCTCCAACATGCCAGGCTCGGCCTGAATGCCTTCCTCGCACACCGCGATGCATCGCCACCGTGCATCCCGGAAAAACCAGAGACGGTCCGCCGGCGGTTCGTCGCGGGCCGCACGCAAGGCCGCTTCTCGCACGGTGTCTTGAAACGCTTGCCGCGCCTTGGCCGCATCGCCCGTCATCAAAAAACAAAAGCGATAAAGTTGTGGAAGATTTTTGGTAGTGACCGACACGCTGTTCCTCTCTACCCGGAAAAATAACGAGCGTCGACTGCGGCCACAAGAGCGGGCCGACGCGCGCGCTAGCTACCCCAGAGCCTGCAAACGCCGCGCGACTACCTCGGCGTTTGCACGGCAGATAAAGGCTGAGATGCGAAAGAA
>JBEEHO010000335.1:0-22525 GCA_041167425.1 Verrucomicrobiota bacterium
TCATCGGATTTCAAATCGCCACTGAAAAACTCAACTGACAATCTACCAACGCACCGAGCTTCCGTTTTCTTTTCGGCGTGATTAGTAGAGGCTTTTGCCCGTGAAAGCAAATAGAATCGCGGGCGTGCCGCGCCCTTGAAAAATGCCTGACTTTTCTCCATCAAATCAACGGCCAAATCCGGCCCGCGTGGCCGTAGTCGCCGCTGGCATCGTGAGCCCGCTCGGTTTAGGACTAAACGAAACGCTGGCCGCGCTCCAGGAAGGGCGGGATTGTGTTTCGCCCGTGACTCGCTTCGCGGTCGAGCAATGCCGGTGCAAAACCGCCGGGCAGGTTTCCGACGAACGTTTAGCCGGCGCAGGCGAGTCGCGGCTTCGCGCCGAGCGATTGCATCGCGTCGCGCGGATGATGGTCCTGGCCCTGGAAGAAGCGCTCGAGCAAGCGCCCGGCTTCCAGCCAGAACTCAGTGTCGTCGGCACGACCAGCGGGGGGATGACGTTTGGCGAGGAATATTATCGTGGTTTGAAAGGAGGGAAGTCCGGGCGTCGAGCCGCTTCCCTGATCGCCAATTACACACCGCAGAAGCCGGTCATGGACGCGCAGGAAGCGTTCGGCCTCACTGCACCCTGCCAGGTCATCGCGAACGCCTGCGCCTCCGGCACGAACGCGATTGGGCATGCTTTCGATTGCGTTCGCTCAGGCCGTTACCAGCGCGTCCTGGCCGGCGGGTACGACGCACTTTCCGAACTGGTTTTCGTCGGCTTCGATTCGCTCCAGGCCTCGACTCCGGAACGTTGCCGGCCTTTCGATCGCGAACGGAGCGGGTTAGTCCTCGGTGAGGGCGCGGCCATTCTTTTGCTGGAGAATTTTGAAGCGGCCCAGGCTCGCGGCGCGGAAATTCTGGCGGAGATAATCGGCTACGGGATCTCGACCGATAACCATCACCTCACCCAGCCGAATCCAACGGGCAGCGGGGCTCGTCAGGCAATGGAAGGTGCACTGCAAAGCGCACGAATCGCAGCATCGGAGATCGATTACATTAATGCCCACGGGACCGCTACGCCCTTCAATGATGCGGCGGAAGGCAAAGCCATCTCGGACCTGTTCGACGGGGTTCCGGTCAGCTCGACCAAGGGAATGATGGGACACTCGTTAGGCGCCGCCGGCGCGATCGAGGCGGTCATCAGCATCCTCGCTTTGCGGAATCAATTTCTGCCGCCGAACATCAATTTCCGGAACGGCGATGCCGAAGTAAATTTGAACATCATAGCGAACAATTCCCAGCCGGGCCCTGTGCGCACGGTCCTATCGAATTCGTTCGGCTTCGGCGGCACAAATGCTTCCGTGATTATTCGGGCGATCCAAGCATGAGCCTGGTAATTGCCGGCATGGGTTGGGTGACGCCGCTCGGGAGCGATGTGGGCGATGTTTGGAAACGGTTGCTGAAGGGCGAAACCGCGACGGCCGGATCGATCGCAAGCCCGCTCGGCCGCGCTTACCCTGTTTATGCAGTGCCGGCCGAGGCGACGGCAAAGGCGCCCGCACATCCACGGCTGCGGCGATCGAGCGCGATCTCGCGCTTCGCCGTGGTGGCGGGATTGGCCGCGCTGGAAAACGCCGGAGTCAAGCTTGACGAGGAAACCGCTGCGCGAACGGCATTGATCTTCGCGGTTTCCAATGGCGGCGTTATTTACACAAAGAAGTTTTATCACGAGATCGTCGAGTCGGGCGCGAAGGCCGCGAGTCCGCTGCTATTCCCTGAGACCGTTTTTAATGCACCAGCCAGCCATCTGGCGGCGATCCTTGGTATCACGGGTGCGAGTTACACTTTGGTCGGCGATGGCGCGGTCGGCGTCCTGGCGTTGAAAATGGCGGAAGACTTGATGGCGGGCGAAACGCTTGATCGCTGCCTGGTGGTGGGCGCCGAGGAAGCCGATTGGCTGCTGTGCGATGCCTATCGAAAATGGCGCCTCCTGCGTTCGGTCCCGCCCATCGAACCCTTCGCCCAACCTCCGCGCGGAACGATCTTGAGCGAAGGGGCGGGCGCCGTCCTGCTCAGCCGGACGGGCCATGTGCAAATCGAAAAGATCGCGGCCGGGACGAATTTTCGAAAGCGCAGCGAGGCGCGCGATTGTGTCCGGAAAATCTTTTCCGAATTGGATGCCCGCGAAACGGACCTGGTGCTCGCCAGTGCGAACGGAACATTTATTGACGAAGCGGAACGCGCGGCGATCACTGAAAATTGTCCGAAGGCTAGGGTCCACGCCATAAAGCGAGCGCTCGGCGAGAGCGCGGGCGCCAGCGGTCTCTGGCAGACGATCGGCGCGGCGCAAGCGCTCCGCACCCAGACGAGACCGCCGGATTCTTTTTCAAGCGAGCCGGCACCCAACAGCCAGTTTCAGCGCGCCATCGTCTCGGTTTGCGGGTTAAACCAGCAGGTCGCCGGTCTACGCCTCACGGTGAACTGATTTGCCCGCTGCTCATCCATCTTGGCTCATACGTCGCCTCTCCAGCTTTTGCCTTTGCAACCTCCTTCGGCTCCGCTAGTTTCGGCATCCGCGATGCGTAAGCTGTTCTTGCCCATTCTTGCTCTTCTTTGCGCTGGCGCATTCGCGCACGCCACCGTCGTTTCAAAGGAGCAGCCGCTCGAAATCACCGCGACCGGCGACACGAATTACCAGGACGGAATCGCGACCGCGCACGGCGACGTATTTATCCATACGGGTGACACCGATATCTACTGCGATTCCGGCCGGTACAATCCCAAAACGCACGAGGTCTTCGCCGAGGGCCACGTGCGAATTTATCGCATCACCGGCCTCTTTATCGGTGACCGCGCCATCTACAACACCCAGACGAAGAAAATCCAGGCGGTCGAGATGCGGACGGACAAGGTCCCTTACCTTGTCGGCGGCGAAGATGTCACCTCGATCTCCGAGGGCGCTTTTCTGGTCAAGCGCGGCTCGTTCACCACGCACGATTCGTCGCACCCGGATTTTCGCCTCCAGGCGAAGACCGTTCGCATTT
This sequence comes from Verrucomicrobiota bacterium, assembly GCA_041167425.1. Taxonomy (GTDB): domain Bacteria; phylum Verrucomicrobiota; class Verrucomicrobiia; order Chthoniobacterales; family UBA10450; genus AV80. Next base: position 3,026 of record JBEEHO010000335.1, read on the forward strand.
ACGAAAACGACCGCGTCATTTTTCATGACGTCACTTTCTATATCGGAAAAGTTCCGGTTTTTTGGTGGCCCTATCTTTACCAATCTTTGGACGATGCGTTCAGCGTCATCGTTTCGCCGGCCTTTTTAAGCTCGTGGGGGCCATCGCTCCTTACCCGCGTTAGTTTTCCGATCACCGACGAAATCAAAGGAAGACTCCGGCTCGATTACCGGTCGCGCCGCGGGCCAGCGATCGGGTTCGAAGCGGACGGCCGCTACGGCCAGGACAAAACGAGCTTCGCGCGGCTGCGCACTTATTTTTTGCGCGACGCCGAGCCCAACATCAATCGCACCTCGCTTCCCCGGGGTGATATCTCCCCCGGGCGATATCGTGTCTCGCTCGAGGACCGCACGTTCTTCACGCCCGATCTTTATGCCACGGTCAACGTGACAAAACTAAGCGATCCGTTTGTGCTGGAGGATTTTTTCCAAGGGGATTTCCGGATCGATCCGCAGCCCGACAACGTCATCGCGCTGACAAAATCCAATCCGAACTATACTCTTACCGCCATCGCGCGTTTCCAGGCGAACGAGTTTTTCGAGCAGACCTCACGGCTGCCGGAAATCGTGCTCGACATCAAACGCACTCCGCTTTTCGGAGGACCGATTTTTTACGAGGGCGAAACCGGACTCGCCTATCTTCGCCGTCAATTCGCGACGGATTCCGCGTTCCAGAATTATGGCACGCTCCGGTTCGATTCCTTTCATCAGCTCCTTTATCCAAACACCTATTTCGGATGGCTCTCGGTCGTGCCCCGGGTCGGATTTCGGGCCACCTACTACGACGAAACGCGCGACCTCGGAAAAACGATTTTCACGCCGAACCCGAATCCTTTCATTCCCGATTTTCTGCTGCCTGACCCCACGCTTGCGGAACCCATTCATAATGGAGGCAACACCTTCCGCACGGTGGTGAACGCGGGCGTAGAAGCTTCATTCAAAATTTCGCGCGTATGGGAGGAAGCGCAGTCCCGGTCGTTAGGCCTTGATGGTTTACGCCACATCATCCAGCCCTTCACTAATTTTTCCTGGGTCTCCAGTTCGAATTCCAATCCCGCCTCCATCCTGCAATTCGATCGTTTTCAACCCTCAACTCAGTTGCGGCCGATCGACTTCCCGCAATTCACCTCCGTCGATTCAATCGACAGCTGGACGATCTGGCGTCTCGGGGTGCGGAATCGGCTGCAAACGCGACGCGATGATCTCACCATCAGCTGGATGGATATGGAGACTTACATCGACGTGAATTTCGATAACCCGTTCGACAAAACCCAATACTCGAATCTTTTTAACCGGATCAGCTTTACGCCGGTCCCGTGGGCTTCGTTTGGAATTGCGTCGCAGGTGCCGGTCTTCGAAAAGGGGTTCACCGAAATCAACACCACGGTGAGCGTGCAGCCGATCGCCAACCTTCAGGTCACTTTCGGGCATCGCTACCTGAACCAAAATCCATTCTTCGTGAACAGCAGCCAGTACACGCTGACGGGATATTATCGGATCAACGACAACTGGGGCATCGGCCTGCATGAACAGTATGAAGGCACCACCGGCATTCTCGAAGAGCAGCGCTACTCCGTCTATCGGGATCTCACCAGCTGGGTGGCCTCGTTCGGCGCGGTGGTGCGCGATAACGGCGGCGGGGTGAAGGAATATGGCGTGCTTCTCACTTTCACCTTGAAGTCACTGCCGAAATTCAGCTTCGATTTGAATTTCGATCCGGGCGGCACGAACCAAACTCAATAGGCGGCTGGGGCCCGATCTCGATTGCAATTACCGCGCTTTGCCCCTTTCTTCTCGCGCCTCGCTTGAAGCGTCGCGCTCCTTTCGCTCTCCATGGATATTTCGATTATCGGCTCCGGTTATGTTGGTCTGGTCACCGGCGCTTGTTTCGCCGACGTCGGACACAACGTCATCTGCGTCGATAACGATCCGCGCAGGGTGGAATCGCTTCAGGCCGGCAGGGTCCCCATTTACGAGCCCGGGCTCGAGGAAGTCATTCATCGAAATGTTTCGGCCAAGCGGCTTCGTTTTACCGGAAGCATTCAGGACGGCGTCGATAACTCGCAAATCGTCTTCATTGCCGTGCCGACTCCGCAACAACCGGATGGCAGCGTGGATCTCAGCTTTATCGAGAAAGTCGCCCGTGAAATCGCCGGCGTGCTGACGAGTTACCGGGTGATCGTGGACAAGAGCACCGTGCCCGTCAAAACCGGCGAGAAGGTGAAAGAGTCGATCAAACGCTACAATCGGCATGGAGCGGAATTCGATGTGGTCAGCAATCCCGAATTTTTGCGGGAAGGCTGCGCCGTGGCGGACCTGATGCATCCCGACCGGATCGTGATTGGCGCGCAGAGCGAGCACGCCATCGACCTGATGAAAAAAGTCTACGAGCCCTTCATGGCGCCGATTCTGGTGACGGATATCAACAGCGCCGAGCTAATCAAGCATGCCGCCAATTCGTTCCTGTCCCTGAAGATTTCCTACATCAACGCGGTCTCGGCCATCTGCGAAGCCAGCGGGGCGGACATCGAGAAAGTAGCCGACGGCATCGGCATGGATCGCCGGATCGGCCGGAGTTTTCTGAACGCCGGAATCGGCTACGGCGGCTCCTGTTTCCCAAAAGACATCGCCGCCTTCATCACCATCTGCGATCAGCTCGGCGTCCCGTTCACCTTATTGAAAGAAGTTCAGCGGATCAACGCGGAGCAAAAGAACCGGTTTCTGAAATCGATCCGGGAGAAGCTCTGGGTTTTGCGCGACAAGAAAATCGCGGTCTGGGGACTCACCTTCAAACCGGACACGGATGATATCCGATCTTCCGTCGCGATCGAGCTCGTGGCCGACATGTTGAAAGAGGGCGCGCACGTCACGGCATACGATCCCAAGGGGATGGAAAAGGCGCGTGAAGTGGAGTCGATCGCTGCCGCCAAATTCGCCCCATCCGCCCTGGAAACGGTGGACGGCGCGGAGGCGCTGATTATTGCGACGGAGTGGTCGGAATTCGCGAACGTCGATCTCGCCCTCGTGAAAGAGAGAATGACGACGCCGATTATTTTCGACGGGCGCAACTTGTTCGATCCCGAAACGATGGCCAAGCTCGGGTTCCACTACCACTCCATTGGGCGCGCAAGTGTAACCCCGCGCTAATCGCGAACTGCGCGGCCGCCATGGCGCCACAGTCTGCTCGCGCTCTCGCTCTGGCCGCACTTCGGGAATGGCGGCCCGGCCGGAATTTTGCCGATTCGATTCTTGGCGGGCTCCTGCGATCCAGCACTCTCGCCGGAGCAGATCGCGCCTTCGCGACGGAGCTTTTCTACGGAATCCTGCGCAACATCGGCTTGCTCGATTTCTGGATCGCGTCGCTCCGATCGAAGCACCTCGATCACGACGCGCGCGACCTGTTGCGGCTCGGCCTGTATCAACTTTTTCTCATCGAGACGCCCGAGCATGCGGCCGTTTACGAAACGGTAAAATTGGCCGGTGGCAGAAGTCGATCTGTCGTGAACGCCATCTTGCGGAATGCACTCCGCCGGAAAGCAGACCTGCTCGAGCAGGCCAGCCAGCAGGATCTCAGCGTCAGAAAATCCCATCCCAAATTTCTGATCGATCGCTGGGCAAGAACTTTCGGTCGAGAAAACACCTCCGCCCTCTGCGACTGGAACAACCGTCCGGCTTCCATTTACGGTCGCATCAATCGTCTCAAAATTTCATCCGAGGATTTCTTTTCGCAGCATCCCGACGCCGAACGATTGCCGCAGCACGAAAATTTCGCACACTTGCGGACTATTCCCCACGACGCACTCGCGGCGGGACATTTCTATATTCAGGATCCCAGCACCGCAGCCGCCTGCGTGCTGCTTGATCCTAAGCCCGGCGAAAAAGTGCTCGACGCCTGCGCAGCGCCTGGCGGCAAAACCGGCTACGTCGCGGAGTTAATGAATAATCAAGGCCTCATCCTGGCTTGCGATCGCGATGCGCAGCGACTCAGAACCCTCCAGGAAAATCTGGAGCGTCCCGGAGTCGCCATTGCTCGCTACGCGCGCCATGACTGGACCAGCGGCGTATCGCTGCCAGACGCGGCCACGGCTTCCTCCTTCGATCGCATTCTCGTCGACGCGCCCTGCAGCAATACTGGCGTGATGCGGCGGCGCGTGGATCTCCGCTGGCGGCTGACTCCAAAAGACTTCTCGCGGATGCGGGAGGAACAACTCCGCATTCTGCGCGCGACGATCCCGCTGCTCAAAACCGGGGGCGTTTTGGTCTACAGCACGTGCAGCATCGAACCGGAAGAAAATGAGCAGGTCATTAACGCCGTGACGCGCGAGTTCCCTTCGCTGAAATTTCTCGAGCAGGTGTCGTTGCTTCCTTTCCGGGATGGGTTCGACGGCGCTTACGCGGCTAAACTGACGCGAGAAGCATAGCCCGTTTGCATCCGTCATCGCCGGTGGAATCATTACTCCCTATGCATGACCCGCGCTTTGATAAGCTCGCGAAAATTCTCGTCGAATATTCCACGAGATTGAAGCGGAACGAAACCGTCCTGATCGAGAACTTCGATGTGCCGGACGAGATGACGATTGCGCTGGTGCGCGCGGCGCGAAAAGCCGGCGCGATTCCCTTCGTGCAAATCCAGCGGGCGCGCGTCAACCGGGAGCTGGCCCTCGACGCGTCCGAGCGGCAGCTGAATCTCACCGCGATCCATGAGTTGGCGCGGATGAAGAAGATGGATGCGTACATCGCCATTCGCGGGAGCAATAACATCACGGAGTTGTCGGATGTCCCGGCGGAGCAAATGAAATTGGTGGCGAAGAAGATGCGGCCCGTCACCGACCAGCGCGTCCAGAAAACCAAATGGGTCGTCCTGCGCTGGCCCACCCCGTCAATGGCTCAACTCGCCAGCATGAGCTCAGAGGCGTTCGAGGATTTTTATTTCGAAGTCTGCACGCTCGACTATCGGAAATTGCAGCCGGGTATGAAAGCGCTCAAGGCGCTCATGGACAAAACCGACCGCGTCGAGATCAAGGGTCCGGGCACGGATCTGCGCTTCAGCATCAAAAACATCGGCGCCGTCATTTGCGGAGGCGATCGCAACATTCCGGACGGCGAAGTCTTCAGTTGTCCGGTCAAAGACTCCGTCCAGGGTCACGTCTTGTTTAACGCGCCGACGATCTATCAGGGCATCGGATTCGACAACATCCGGCTCGAATTCAAGGACGGCAAGGTAACGAAAGCAACGTCCAACCAAACCGAAAAATTGAACAAGATTCTCGATTCCGACGCGGGCGCGCGCTACATCGGCGAATTCTCGCTCGGCTTTAATCCTCATGTGCTGCATCCAATGCGCGATATCCTCTTTGACGAAAAAATCGCGGGCTCGTTCCACTTCACGCCCGGGCAGGCGTATGAAGATGCCGATAACGGCAATCGCAGCCAGGTTCACTGGGACATGGTGAACATACAGCGGCCGGATTATGGCGGCGGTGAAGTTTATTTTGATGGAAAAGTGATTCGCCGTGACGGTGAATTTCTGCCGGCCTCATTGCGGTCCCTCAATCGCGGCCGCTTCGTGAAAAATTAACGACAGACGCCGCGTCCGTACGCAAAGAGAGGAGGCTCAAGGCCTCCTCTTTCTGTTTTCAACGAACTGAAAGCTGTCCTACGCGGGTTTTGGGGTGGCACCCTGCGCGGTGAGTTGCATCATTCCGATGTCGCCATTTCCCGAGAGCTGGACGTTGGCGATATCAAACACGGGCGCGCCTTCCACTGCGCTTGGTCCTGCGCCGGGCAACTGGACCGAGACACTCTTCGACGTGGAATTGAGCACGATGGAAGCGATCTCGAACGACGGCGAGAACTCGACCGTTGCGATCTGGAATCGGCCCGTCACATGGACTGAGGCCTGGCCCTGCTGCGAGGGAGTGAGTTGGACCGCGCCACTGTCGCCGGACAGGAGTTGAAGACCCGCAATATTAAATGCAGGCGAACTGATCACGCTTGGGCGTTGCTGTTGCGATGGAGTCAGCCGGATCATCCCGAGCGAGTTGCCCGCGAGTTGCACGCTGGAGACCTCAAAAGTGACCTGAAGATTCATGGCGGGTTGCGGCTGCTGCGATGGAGCCAGGCGCATGGTGACAATCTTCGACGTCGGCTTCAGCTGCAGCGCGCCCATCTTGAAACTCGGAGTCAGTTGCAAGGAGGCGATCTCAAAGGAGAAAGTAAGTTGCACCGCGGTCTGCATGCCGCTGGCTGGTTGAGGCTGAGGTCCAGCCCCAGTCATTGGAGCGGGTCGGATTGCGGGAGCGGGTGTTGGTTGGGTCGGTTGAGGCATGGTGGCTGGTGTTGTTGGCTGCTGAGCTAAGGGCTCGGTGGAAATAACTTGAGGCGCGAATGAGGGCGACTCGACAGATTGCCGAAGCGCACCCACACCCGCAATCGCGGTCGCTGCTACGGTCCCCTCGGGCAGACGCGCGGGAGATTCCGGTTCGGGTTTGGTGATTTCGGCCATCGGTGTATCGCTTGAAAACGCGGGAACTTGATAAGGGATGGGCTGGACTTGTGCAACTGGTTCTATTTCCGGTTCCGCGATCTGAGGTGCCTGCGCTACCACTGGCTCCTCGGCAATCTCGGAAGGAACCGAGACCGGCGCGGCGATCGATTCGACGATGGCGGGAGTTTCAGCGATTACCGGCTCACTCACAGTTTCAGCGATGACGGGCTCGTGCCAAGCCTCGGCCGTGACCGGTGCTTCAAAGGCAGGTGGCGCTTCGAACGAAGCAGGTTCTTCAACCGAAGTCGGCGCTTCGAATGCGGCCGCAGGCGTCTCGGGCACCACCGGCTTTTCTTCTTGCCGCGCGAACGGAGTTTCGTCGATCGCTTGCGCAAAGTCTGTTTTCGCGGCTGGCGCGAACTCCCATTCGGGGGTGGATACAAGCTCCGGTATTTCCGCAACGGAAGCTGCCGGCGCGCTCTCCGATGGCTCGGCGACCGGCGCCACAAATGGTTCGGGCTCGCGAACCGGAGCCGTTTCTCGAGGCACAAAATTTTCTACCACCGTGCCGGCTCCAATGGCGCCAATCGGCCGGTTCATCTTGCTGAAAGGAACCGCGGCGCGGCGCACCGACGGTTCGGAAGCTCTCAGCTGCACCGAAACCTGCGGAGGCCCGCCCACGATACGGGCCGGAGCGGCAATTTTTTCCACCGTTTTCTCCGCCGTTTTTTTCTGCGCCGTTTTCTCGGCCGGCGTTGCGGCGGTCTGAACCGCGGCGAAACGCGGCCCCATCGCCGGCGCGGCGCTCGGATAAACCGAAACATTCAATGCCCGGCGGCGAAATTCCGAAATTACCACCCAGGCCAGTAAAACAGTGGCGGCGAGCAAAAGAATTCCCACCAGCAAATTACGCGAGTTGGTCCATCGAGCCATTCGCTCACTCAGCGTTGGCTCGGACCATTCGCGAACAGTGGCGGGCGCGAGAACCGTGGCCGGCGTGTTCGCCGCCACGACTGGAGGATTGTTCGCGTGGACATTCGGCGGGCTGTTCGCTGGACTTTGCTGCGCGACCGCGGTTGACGGAGCCGGAACATTAGCAGCGCTTTCCTGAGTCGCAGCCGTCGCCGGAATATTCGGAGGGCTCGATTGGGCCTGCGTCTTTTGCTCAGGCTCGCGCGGGATCGGCGCCCGGGCTTCCGCGGGCAGCGTATTCGAAGCAACGGGCGTTTCCACCTTTGGAGACGCGACGGGAGCCGGGGCCGTCTTCTCCGTCTTGGCCGTGAGGGCCTGCGAGGCCGGCGGAGATTGCAGCGCGTTCGCCGTTGTCGCTTCCATCCCGCTTACATTCGGGGGCGACTTCTGAGCAACAGGTTCGCTCGGTTGCTTGGCGGACTTGTTCAGGGCGAGCGCAGTGGAAGGGATCGGGCTCGGCTCGATCGCCGGTGTCGCGTCTGCTTTCGCCACTTCCGTAGAGCTCGTCGCCGGCGCGGTTGCGCGATTTTCCAACCAACCAAGATCGTAAAAAGAATCGGCGAAAACAAGATTCAGCGCGGGCGAATAAATCTTGCGGGCCGAGACGATCCAATCGTTGGCTTTGGAGGCGTTGTTATGTTTGTACTCCCAGGCGGCCTGGGCGTAATAAAGCGCCGGCGTATCGCCGGTGAATTGGAATTGCTCCATCATCTTCTGCGCCCGACTGTCTTTTCCTTCCAGCAGCAACGTCAGATAGATTTTGAATTTGATGATTTGCGAAGCCTGGTTCTTGTCGCCACCCGGCGCGGGCGTCGCGCTAAAGAGCGCTTCGAATCGGTCGCGCGCCTTGGTGTAATCCTTTTTCTTGAATGGAATTTGCGCCAGATTGAACTGCGCCTCGTGGAAGTTTGGATCCAGTTTGACCGCCTGTTTGAAGGAGTTTTCAGCGCCATCGAAATCTTTCTGCGCGAGCAGGATTTCGCCGCGCAGGTTCATGGTTGCCGCCTGGTTGGGATAGGCTGCCTCGGCCTCCTCCACCAGCTTTCGCGCCGCCGTGAGATCGTGTTGCTGAAAAGCCTGTTCGGCCGCGTCGTATTTCTCCGTGGCGAGCGCCTTTGCCTTCGCCTGCCGGTCCGCCGCCGTGGTCAACTCCAGGGCCACACGATTCTGGCCGGCGGGTTTCTGCATCCAGCCCACCTCGTAGAGCGATTCCGCGAAAAGCTTGTTCAGTTGCGGCGAAAAACTTTTCTCCGCCTTGGTCAGCCAGTCTTTCGCTTCTTTTTCGTTTTTATGCTGAAGCGAAACAGCCGCGTTCGCATAATAAGCCGCGGGGGTTTCGGGCGAGAGTTCAAACTTCGCCAGGATCGAGTCGACCATGTTCTCCTTGCCTTCGAGAAGATAGGTCAGCAGGATTTTGTATTGAATAAGTTGCGCCGCTTCGCCTTGTAACTCGGCCGCATTTCCCTGCAGCAACCCTTCGAAACGCTTCCGCGCTTCGGCCCAGTTTTTCTTCAGGAACGGAATCTCCGCCAGGTTGAAGCGCGCGTTCCAAAATTTGGGATCCGTCGCGAGCGCTTTTTGCAGCGCCGCCTCGGCCTGATCGTATTCGGTCTGCCGCATCAGGATGACGCCGCGCAAATTATGCGATTCAGCCAGATCGGACTGGCGCGCATCGATTGCATCAAGCTCCTTCAGCGCCTGGGGATAATTGTTGGCGTTAAATTCACGGAACGCTTTGTCGTACATCGACTCGAGCTCCGCTTTGGTGGGGGCGACGTTATTCGCCGCAAAAGAGCTGAGAACCAGGACCGTGATCGTCGCGAATTTCCGAATGTTCATGCCAGGACGCATACAAGCTTTGTCGAACGCGAATGACAAGCGATTTCTGCCGTATTGGCCGCAAAAACGCGCTTTTTTTGTCGAACGCCGGTCCGGTGAGTAAAAAAAACCGCGCGCCGCTACAAACGCTCCGCTGCTTCGAGCGCGAGCGTCGCGCTGCCGATAATGCCGGCGTCGTTGCCGAGTTCGGCGGGAACCACGTCGAGATGTTCGTGATAAGCGGCGGGGGTGCGTTCGCGAATCGCACGTCTGATTGGTTCGAATAACAACGGCCCGGCCTTCGCGACCCCACCGCCGATCACGATCCGATCCGGATTGAGCAACCAGGCGATGTTCGTGAGCATGATCCCGATTTCGAATCCGAGTTCTTCCCATAGCCCGGCCGCGATTTCGTCCCCGTGGAGCGCCGCTTTCTCGAGCGACAGCGGCGTGATTTCTTCCGTCGCGTGAATGCGGCCAGCTGCGGCATAAAGTTTTGCGGCCCGGTCGACGATCTCGCGATTGCCAACATATTTTTCCAGCGCGCCAAAATTCCCGTAATGACCGGGCACTCCACGGGGCTGAAGAATCATCTGGCCTATCTCGCCCGCGCCGAGCTGGCTGCCCCGAAATAATTTTCCATCCAAAATCAAACCGCCACCTACGCCGGTTCCAAGCGTCATACAGATAACGTTCGAACGGTCCCGTCCGGCGCCGAATTTCCATTCCGCGTAAGCCATCGCGTTTGCATCGTTTTCAATGATCGAGGGCAATCCTGTTTCGTCACGAAGCAGGGCGGCCAGCGGCACGTCCAGCCAGCCAGGCACGTTCGATAATTCGCGCACCCGGCCGTTCACTCCGTCGATGATCCCGGGAAGCCCTGCTCCGAGAGCGCGAACGTCCGGATGTTGCGCGCGCAAAACCGCGACGTCTCGGAACACCGCGGCCAGAAGGCTGTCGGCGTTACCATGTTTACGCGTGGGAATTGGCTGAGCGCGCGCGATGATCTCTTTCCCGCGCACCACTCCGGGCTTGACGCTGGTTCCACCAAAATCGATCCCGATCGCGAGGGCGCCGCTCATGAGTGTCTCGTTTTTCCAACGTTGCGATTCGCGATGATCCGCAAACCTTCCAGCGTCAGGTTTGGATGGACCGCTTCGATTTCCGGAAGTTTGCGCGCGATCAATTGCGCATACCCGCCTGTCGCCACGATTCTCGGTTTGCGTCGCGGGAAATTCTCGGCGCGAACGCGAATCAGGATCTCGCGCACGAGCCCGCGGTAACCGAAAATGGCTCCGGACATCATCGCCTCCCGGGTGGTCCTGCCGATCGCGCGCTTCGGTTCGCGCAGGTTCAGTTTCGGAAGCAGCGCCGTTCGTTGATACAGAAAATTTGTCATGGCCTCCAGGCCGGGGGCGATGACGCCGCCGATATAATCTCCGCTGGCAGACACGACATCGAAGGTCACCGCCGTTCCGAAATCAACCACGATCGCTGGATAACCGTACAGTTCCGCCACGGCTGTCGCGTTCGCGAGGCGGTCGGCGCCAATCGATCGCGGCGAGGGATAATCAACGCCGACACCGAGATCGAGCGCTGGATTCAAAAACAACGTGCGCGAGGAGCCAGAAGCCGCGGCAATCACTTTGTTTTTTTGCGGGACAACAGAGGAAACGACGATTGTTCCGACGCTTCGCCGGCACAAAATCCGCCGCAAGGCCGCGGCCGTCAGATCATTGGTCGGAAGCCGCATCGGCTTCGAAAGGCGCCGCGTCGTCGCGAACGCCAGCTTCGTGTAGGAGTTGCTGATATCGATTAGCAGGTAATCGATCGTTCGTTTTCCAGCCGCGCGCATTCGTGATGGCAATTCAGGCCGGAACGCCCGGCCCCGTCAAGTCCGCCAGTCGGGCGGACTCGCCCTCTGGCAAGCTTGCGAGCTTTCGGTGTAACGCTTAGCCTCGGCCCGTGAGAAAACTGGTTCATCGCCCGCGCCGGCTCCGCCGCAGCGCCGGCCTGCGGAACCTCGTTCGGGAAACAAAACTCACCGCGCATGATTTCGTTTTGCCTCTTTTCGTGAGTGAAAAAATTGCGAGGCGGCAACCGATCGCCAGCATGCCCGGCGTTTTCCAGTTCGCTCTTGCGGATCTGGCTGAAGAATCTCAGCGCGCGTGCGATCTCGGCCTGCAAGCGGTCCTGCTCTTCGGCATTCCGGAGAAAAAAGACGAGCAGGCGACTTCGGCCTACGCGGAGAACGGCATCGTGCAGCAAGCCGTGCGCGTGATCAAAGCGCGTTGTCCCGAGCTGGTCGTGATCACGGACGTCTGTTTGTGTGAATACATGAGCCATGGTCACTGCGGCGTCACGCGCATGGATGGGGAACATTTCCATGTTCTGAACGACGAATCGGTCGAGCTGCTGGCGAAGACCGCGCTGTCGCATGCTGCCGCCGGCGCGGACCTGGTGGCCCCGAGCGATATGATGGACGGACGCATCGGCGCGATTCGCGAAATCCTCGACTCGAATGGTTTCAAGGAAACTGGGATCATGAGTTACGCGGCCAAGTTTGCCTCCGCCTTTTACGGGCCCTTTCGCGATGCCGCGGAAAGTCCTCCGCAGTTCGGCGACCGGCGCTCGTACCAGATGGATAGCGCGAATGCCCACGAGGCGTTGCGTGAAGTCGCGCTCGATATCGAGGAAGGCGCTGACATCGTGCTGGTGAAACCAGCTCTGCCCTATCTCGATATTCTGTGGCGAGTGCGCGAGCGTTTCGGCAAACCCACCGCGGTTTATCATGTGAGTGGTGAGTTCGCGATGATGAAAGCCGGCGCGGAGAAGGGGTGCTTTGAAGAGCGCGCCGCGGTGCTAGAAATCATGACCTCGCTCAAGCGCGCGGGCGCTGACTTGATCATTACCTATTGGGCGAAGGAGCTCGCCGAATGGACGCGCCAATAGCGATTCGCCGCGGCGAAACGGAGCCGCACCTCCGGCTCAAACGCCTCGCCCTTCTCTGGGCCCAGGCGAACGGTTATTCCGCGTGCGCCGCCGAAGTGAGCCTCCCGCAATGCCGATATCGCGCCGACGTCGCTGCTTACCGCCCGCAACCGAAACAGCCGGGAGTGACTGCAATTTTCGAATGCAAACAAGCGCTGCCCGATTTGCGCCGGGACAACTGTTGCGGAGCAGCTACACGAGAGCGGCTCCGCTCGGTCAGCCGGCGTCGTGTAGTGCTCGAAAAACATCTTCGGATCCACTACCCCACTTTGCGCACAGGCGATTCGCTCTTCCCCGAATATGATTCACACGATTTCCCGGCGATCGAACATCACGGCTACGCTCGCGTTCTCCGGGAGTTTACCGCCTTGCAAAACCGGCTGAACGACGGACGAAAGTTCGAATGCCTGGTGCGTTACACTTGTGCGAACCTGTTTTTCCTGGTCGTGCCTAACGAGTTGTTTCGCGAAGAGGAAGTGCCGCTCGGCTGGGGTGCGCTGACCGAAGTAGCCGGTTCTCTGGCGCTCGTTCGAAAACCACTCTGGCATGACAACGCAGCCGAAACCCGGCTCCGATTTCTCCAGCGCATCGCGATCGCCGGAACGCGCCAGTTCAATCGTGCGTTGGGCCTCACGCGGGAAGAAATCGTGGCCGCAGCGAGATCAGTTTGAATCACGCTCCCCGACGGGAACCAACAGATTTTGACCGGTCATCTCCTTGGGTTGGGGCAACCCGAGAAGAAAAAGCAGCGTCGGCGCCACGTCCGCGAGAATCCCGTCCCGGACCTGAAATTGCCCCGCGTTCTCGGCAACATAAATGAAGTGGACCAGATTGGTGGTGTGCGCGGTATTTGGTGACCCATCGGGATTGCGCATTTGCTCGCAGTTGCCGTGATCGGCGGTGACCAGACACGCGCCGCCGTGCCCGAGAACTTCAGGGACAATCCGCGCGGCACATTCATCGATCGTTTCCACCGCTTTTACGCCGGCCGCCACGACACCGGTATGGCCCACCATGTCCGCGTTCGCGAAGTTCAGGATGATGAGGTCGTAACTTCCAATTCGCGAGATGACTTCATCCGTGACTTCCCGCGCGCTCATTTCCGGCTGGAGATCGTAGGTCGCCACCTTCGGCGATGGCACGATCTTGCGCTCCTCTCCGGCAAAAGCGTGTTCGATCCCGCCGTTAAAAAAATAGGTTACGTGCGGATATTTCTCCGTCTCCGCGATGCGCAATTGAGTCATGCCCGCGGCGCTCACTACTTCGCTGAGAATTTGACGCAACTCTTGCGGTGCAAAAATAAACGGCGACGAATAGGTGGCGTCGTATTGCGTCAGCGTTACATAGTTGATCCGCGGCCAGACTTCGCGGTCGAAGCCATCGAAATCTTTGAGCAGGAAAGCCTGGGAAAGCTGCCGCGCGCGGTCAGCGCGGAAATTGAAAAAGAAGACGGTGTCACCGTCTTGAATCCGTTGCTCGCCGGCCTGCGAGAAAATGAGAGGCGGCATGAATTCATCCGTGGTCCCGCGTTCATATTGGGCACGGACGGCTTCGGCCGGAGATGCTTCACATCGCTCTCCGCGGCCGAAGACGATCGCGTCCCACGCTTTTTTTGTCCGGTCCCAACGACGATCCCGGTCCATCGCAAAATACCGGCCGACGACTGTGGCGATGCGCGCACGGCTTTCCGTCAATCCAGCGGAAGAGGCCTCCAAAAAATCAGCGCCACCGGTGGGCGATGTATCGCGGCCATCCGTGAACGCATGCACCAGGATGTCGGTCACACCCCCTGCTAGCGCTTGCTGAGCCAGCGCGATGAGATGCTGATAATGACTGTGTACTCCACCGTCCGATACTAATCCGACCAAGTGCAGCCGATGGCCGCGCGCGCGGGCAAAAGCCTCCTGGGCGATCGGATTATGGGCAAGCTCTCCTTCGGCGATCGCCTTGTTTATTCGAGTGAGATCTTGATAAACGATTCGGCCCGCACCGAGGTTGAGATGGCCAACCTCTGAGTTTCCCATCTGGCCTTCGGGCAATCCAACATCGAGACCGCTCGCACTCAATCTGCCGCCAGGGTATTCACGATAAAGCCGATCATGAAAGGGCGTGCGTGCGAGCAAGGTCGCGTCCCCGTTCTCGTCCCGTTTTTCCCTCCCGCCAGGGTTGATGCCCCAGCCGTCTCGAATGATGAGCACGATAGGTTTCGCCACGGTGGCGCAGTTTGCCGAGGATCAACCGGGCACACAAGCCGTTCTTTCGTTGACAATGCACCGCACGCGCTCCTACATCGGGGCTTCATGAAATGGCGCAACCAGTTGCTCGCGCTTTTCTGTCTGATTGCATTCGCCGCCGGCGGTGTTTTCTATTTCCAACATTGGGTCGTCCAAAAGCCCTTCGGAATTATTCTTTTCATCGGCGAGGGCCTGACGCCCGGGCGTTTGGCCGCCACTCGAAGCTATGCGGCCGGCGCGGACGTCACTCTTGCGCTCGATAAAATGCCGCACCTGGCCTTGCTCCGGAATTACTCAAATGATTTCGCGGTCCCCGACCAAGCCGCCGCAGCAACAGCCCTGGCGACCGGAGTGAGAGTGAATAATCGATTGATCGGCTGCGACCCGGACGGCAGGCCCCTGACAAATCTCATCGAGCTCGCGCGGCGGGCCGGACGCGCCACCGGCTTTGTCACAGACGCGAACCTGACGCACCCGACGGCGGCCGCGTTCATTGCGCACACCACGGACCAAAATGACAAAACGGAGATTGCGCGGCAGATCGCCGAAAATTTGGGGATCGATCTGCTTCTCGGTGGCGGTGCAGCCGATTTTTTGCCGGAATCAAAAGGAGGGCATCGTCGCGATGGTCGTGACCTTCTCTTGGAAATTCGCCGGAACGGTTTTGATCTAGTGCACACAAGGGCGGAGCTCGAAGCCATACCGGGTTGGCGCCGGCCGAGACTTTTCGGCGCGTTTAGCGAGGCGGAACTCGCCTATGCAGATCAAATCGAAGCGCGCGGTGAGCAGCCGACTCTCCCAGATATGGTTCGACGGGCGATTGAACTGCTTCAATTCAATCGGACGGGTTATTTCCTTGTTGTGGATGCGGGTTTGATGCGAAAGGCGGCCGAAAATAACCATGGCGAACATACGCTCGTTGAGACCGTCGAGTTGGATCGCGCGCTCGCGATCGCGCAACGATATGCTGGCGGGAACTCCCTTATCTTTGTTTGCGGCGATGTAGGAGTCGGGGGTTTGACCTTGAACGGATATCCTTTCCGGAAAGATCGCGGAATCGCTCTGCTCGGTCTGAATTCGGCGGGCGACCCGTGGTTCTCATGGGCGAGCGGACCAAATGGTGGACGATATTATGGCGCCGCCAAGCTCGCAGCCTCTGAAGAACGAGAGGCGACGGCGCCAGTCCCTTCGCCGCCGGAACAACCTCAAGAACCAGCGGCCTTTTACGCCGCGTCCGCCTTAAACACCGCGGACGACGTAGTGGTTTTCGGAACTGGTCCCGGTGCTGCGGCCTTGCATGGTTCCATGGCTAACACTGCGCTCTTCCAGATAATTCGCGATAGCTTTTGAGCGTTCCTCCTCGCACGGAACGCAGAAAGTCTTCCGTTAGGTGGAAACAAAAAACCCGTCAATCGGCAAATGCCGTCGACGGGTTTCTCGAAAATTCGTCTTTAGTCGCTGGTCGGAACCAACTGAGGAATGAACGTAAATGGTGGCGGATTGGGCAGGGTCGGCGGAGGGCCTTCCGCCGGTGGCTGTGGCGCTGGACCTTCCTCGGGAATGTCCTTGCTGTCCGCCATGTCCTTGGAATCAGCTACGTCCTTCGAATCAGAAACGGTCTTCCGCTCCGACGCGGTGCTCGAAAAATTCCCGCTCGAAGCAACCAGATTTCTCTGGTCCGGACCGACGGCTGTAACCTCGGCGACGGTGAACGGAGTGTCGGCATGGGATGCCGGAACCCAGCGCAACATCACGTAGCGGCCGGTGGTCTCTGCAAAATCGATTGAAGCTCGCCCCTGCGTGCCGTCGTCGATCGCCGATCCGATCGGCTTCAAATTCGCAAAAACGTTGCTGTCAAGCTTCAACGTGCTCGGGGAATTGTCGCCATCTGCGCCAGGGAGTGATTTCATGATATAAAAATCCATGCTTCCCGGACGTGCCGAATAGATCGCGGCGAGATGCCGGACCCGGCAAACTTTCCCCAGATCAATGACCGCGGTAGGAGAAATGTCTTCCGCCGAGAAACCAAAGGAGGTTGCGGCCTGGTTATCGAGCATGCTGTTGGCCAGCTTCAGATCGCTTCCGGAGCTTACGTAAAGGGCGTGTGCCTTATTCCGCAGGCTGTAATTAATCAAAGCGAAAGTGGCCTGAGGCCCGAGGTGAGATTGCGTAAGATTGGCGGGCGCTTTCGCCACCGTGTTCTCGGGCACTTTTTGCAATATCACATCCGATGCAAGCACGCCGGAGGCAGTGCAGAAAAGGACGCAAATAGAGCCGTAAACTTTGCCGAAGGAAGAGGTAAGTGTTCTCATAATTTCCATATCCACAAAAAAGATAGTAGGACGTTTGCGTTTTCTCCGCAATAAAAATCTTTACCCGCCGCAAACTTTTTTCCAACCCCGCGTCGTCTTAAAGAGAGACTGACACAAAGCGGCTTTCATTGCTCGCTTTTTCTTGCGAGAAAAGGGCGGAAAGACCGAGTGTCCGCGGTCCGTTGGTCTCGCTTCAGACTTGGGGAAGGGAGAGATTTAGTTTCGTTCGGCACAAGCCCAAAAAAGTGTGCTGGCGAACAAATCCCCTAGGACAGCCCTAGAAGCCTATGGGAACGAAAGGGATGAACCCGCCTCGGGTTCGCCTTGCACCTCGGCTCGATCGAACGGGATCAAAGACGCCCAGTTGCCTTCGGCTTTCAAGCAGCTCATACGGTTGATGGCCGAGTCGATGGCGCTCTTCCCTTCCCGAAACGGACCGATCATGGGCTCGCCAGACGCTCCGCACGTTTCACAGAGGGTTCCGCTCTTTGCCTCGGAGAACACCTGTGAAATATCCGTAGACCGATACTTATACTGCCGGGGGTGCAGGGTCATAAACAGAGAGTCGGCGAAGCATGCGGCCGAGGAGAGCCCCAGAAGCGCAACGACGAGAACAAATATTTTCCGAAAGGCGAAGGGCTGGATGCTTATCAAGATCATGCGATTATGGTTTTTATAAGCAACGGCCATGCCAAACCAGAATCGCCGAGGTTTCGGGCGGCGCCCTCTGTCCACGGATCGCCACGAAACGGTGTGCGCTCCCTAGGACGTGAAAAGTCACCGCCGTCAGCAACAAAGGACAAATCTACCGGCCCGCGAGGGTGCGTGCGAAGCTCAGGTTCTCCTTAGCCGCCCTGTAGTCGGGCTGTATCCGCAAAGCCTCCTCATAATGAGCAATTGCCCCATCATATTCGCCGCTCGCGCAAAGCAAATCCGCCAGCTCTTTGTGAGCGATCTGGAGGTCGGGTGCCAAAGCTAGACTGCGTTCGTAATGGCGGCGCGCTTCGTCCGGCATGCCTTTAGCAACGAGGACGCCGGCCAGATTCGATTCCCATTTTCCATTTTTCGGATCAAGCTGAAGAGAGCGTTTGTAATGTTCGGCCGCACGATCCAGATCTCCGAGGTCACTCCAAGCCAGCCCAAGAAAAAACTCGGCTTCTGCCAGCGAGGGATTGCGACTGATCGCGAATTCATACTTACGCATCGCCTCGTCTGTGCGCCCCGCTGCGTGTAAGGCCTTTCCGTAATTGAGTTGGGCTTGTGGATCCTGCGGTAGAACTTCAGCGACCTTTGCGGTCCGCTCGATGGGTGGAACGATCCGACCCACCAATTGTGCGGCGCAAAGCGCACCGAACGGAATCACCAGCGCAGCCCAACGCAAACCATGTCTCACCCAGATGGGCCAAAAACGCGGCACGACAGCGGCAGCTCCGGCACCAGCGCCTTCAATCCCAAGCATGGCGCGTGTCTGCGTCTCGCGCACCTTCCAGATGAAGCCATCATAATAAAAATGCAGCAGCGCGGATGCGGTGACGACGCCAATAAGACCGTGCCGGATCCATTCTGCGGAGACGCCTGAAGTCGTTAGCGCAATCGATCCATAAGCAAGGACCAACCCGACGTAGACCCCGATTAACGAACCACTCCTTCGAAAAACAAAGCGCATGAATCCGCGAATGCTTTCATCTCGCTCCACACGGCTGCGATTATAAATCCAAACGATGGCCAGATATTGCACGTCGTGGAATACCTCGAAGAGGGCAATACCGACCAAAATGTTTTGGACGCCGTTATTGCAATACCACCAGAAGGCGATGCTGCTGACCAAGAGCACCATTTTCACAGGGCTTGCGCCCCGGCCTACCCGCCAGTCGACCCACTGCCGCCACAAGAAAACAGCCGTGGCCAAAGCGAGCGCGGCCAGCATTGTAGAACGAAGGCCTACAATGAGCGTAGCAGGGATCACTGGGCCTCCACTTTCGTAGTAGAGGTCGAACGCGCTGCGGAAGCGCATGGGTGAGAGGAGCACCGCTCCCGTGAACCACGCGAAACAAAGCGCGAGATCCACCCGGGCTCTGGACGCAGCTTTGGCGGAAGCCTTCGCGTCATAGATCCGGCAAAACCCGTAGGTTTGCATCATTCCGTGCCAGATTCCCCAGGCCAAAGCAACAAGCTGGATCGCTTGGATGTTATAGAGCGAGGACCAAATGCACACCCCCAGAATCAACAAAGGGGCGACCACAAACCGAACCTTGAAGCGATCGAACAGCGCACGATCACCGTAGGCGCGAATCATGCCGGGCAGATGGTGACCCATCGCCCCGAAGGCGCCCACAAAAAGAAAGATATCCTGCGCGCTCCAGCGTGCCTGCGCGGCGGTGAAGATGGGTATGAGAAGGACAGGAGTAGCGACAAACAGCACCAAATCCCGCCAGCGATCAAGAATCCAAGGCGATGGCTTAACCGATGTCGATGACACCTCGCTCTTCGGAGCTCGCGGCCTGGACTTCGGCAGCTTTGTCACCGGCAATGCTTGGGTCGCCATGATGGTTTGATAGTGCAAATCGAACGCAAAGACAAGCACGCTTCCGAGCGCGAGCCAACGCTATAAACAAAAGGCGGGTGGCATTTCTGCCACCCGCCTGATG
>JBEEHO010000336.1:0-8182 GCA_041167425.1 Verrucomicrobiota bacterium
TCACGAAGTGCGATTTGAGCTTCTCTGGACCTTGGATGTTGGAGCTTCATCAGCCTCTGGCTAATGCATCCGACTGCTTCACGAATTCGTCGCCGCTCCACTCGCTGTCGGCGGCCACCATCTTCTTCGGAGCTTCGGCGGCTGCGGCTTTTTCCGCGGCTGCGGCTTTCTCCTTTGTTTTACGCTCGGCTTGCATGCGGACGAGTTCCCGGTGCGTGGTGAAATAATCGAGGCTCTTACCTTTGAAATCAGCCAGCGTCTCAAACTTGTGTTTCTCCATGAAAGTGAGCAGCTCGTCGCACATTCGTTTCACCGAGTCGTATCCGTACTTCATCACACCGGTGCAGACCTGCGCGGTGTCGGCCCCGAGCAGGATGAACTGCGCGGCGTCGTCGCCGCTTTCGATTCCCCCGATCCCGGACAAAGTGCGCCCCGGAAATTCGCTGCGGATCATGGTCGCGATCTCCATCACCATGCGCAACGCGATTGGCCGCACCGCTTTTCCCGAATAGCCGCCGGGGGTGGTGAATCCCTCCACCGTCGGTTCCGGCCGCAGCGTCTCGAGATTCACGCTCATGATGCTGCGGATGGTGTTGATCGCGCTCACGCCCTGACAACCGCCGCGGAAAGCCGCCCGGCTGGGTTCGGCGATGCGCGTCACGTTCGGCGTCATCTTTGCCCACACGGGCTTCTTCGCCGCCGACATCACCCAGCCGCAAACCTCCTCGACGATCTCGGGATTTTCGCCCATGGCCGCGCCCATCTTTCGCTCGGGCAATCCGTGCGGGCAGGAAAAGTTTAGCTCGAACGAATCGACGCCCGCGCCTTCGCACCGTTCCACGATTTCGATCCAGGCCTCGCGATTATACTCCTCCATGATGGATGCGATCAGGATGCCGTCCGGGTGCATGTCCTTGCACTTCTTGAATTCGTCCAGCCAGATTTCGAATTTGCGATCGCTGATTAATTCGATGTTCTCCCAGCCGATCACATCCTTCGGATCGTTCCCGTAAAACTTCGCGTAACGTGGCGCCACGTTGACCACCTTGGAAGAATCGAGGCTGACCGTTTTCGCGATGACCGCACCCCAGCCTTCCCGGAACGCGCGCGAGATGACGTTCAGGTTGGTTCCGGGCGGCCCGGATCCAATGACGAATGGATTCGGCATTTTCAGACCATCGACAGTGGTGGCGAGTGTTGGCATAAGGCTTCTCCTTTTGGTGAACCTGCCTGTTTAGCGGTTTCGCCGAAGAAACTCGATAAGAAATTTACGCGGGGATTGACGTCCGCAGATTACGCAGATTTTCACCGATGTGACGAGTCCCGGCGCCACGTGCCCACCGTATTTAATCTGCGTGATTCTGCGAAATCTGCGGATGACTCCAGCGTCCTCGCGCCTCAGCGGAACGCGCGCGAGATGACGTTCAGGTTGGTCCCCGGGAGCCCCGATCCGATTACAAATAGATTCGGCAGTTTCAGACCATCAACAGGGGAAACTGAAGAGACGAGTAGGCCTACCGAGTGTCGGCACGGTGCTACCCATTTTCTCGCTGAACGCATTTTACGTTGCCGAGCCAAGGCCTAATTCACCCAGCACGTCTTCCCTTCGCGGCGACGGTTCAACTCATTGAGCGCCGGAACGCTCGATCCAACGGATCGCTTTGTCGGCTAGCTTATCGAAAGCGGTGACGGCCATCTCGAGATGTTCTTCTTTCGTGTCCTCGATTTTGTTGTGGCTGATGCCGTGCAGGCTTTGGACGAACATCATGATGGTGGGAACGCCGGAGCGCGCGACTTCGGCGGCGTCGTGGAGAGGGCCGGAAGGAAGTCGATGAGGTAGGGCGCCGGTTTCGGAAATTGATTCGTCGCAAAGAGCGATCAGGTCGTCGTTAAAAAGGATCGGTTCGATTTGCCAGATGCGATCCCAGGAGACGGTGACGTTGCCTTCTTTCGCGAAACGCTCACTGGCCTCTTTAGCTTCGCGCAACATTTTGGCGAGCGCAGCCGCGTCGAGGTGGCGCTGATCGAGCGTGATCCGACATTCGTCGACGACGCTCGTGACGATTCCCGGTTTGGTGGTGCAGGAGCCGATCGTGCAGACGCCGCCGTTCCGCTCAGTGATGCGATAAATTTCCGGACTCATTTTCGCCGCGGCCAGGAAAGCGTCTTTGCGTTTGTTCATCGGCGTGCTGCCGGAATGCGCGGCCTGGCCGCGGAAAGTAATCGCGTGACGCTCGACGCCAAATGTCCCGAGCACGGTGCCGAGAGGGCGATCCAGATCGAGGAGGACGGGACCCTGCTCGATGTGCAGCTCGAGATAGGCCGCGGCGTTCACGAGCTCTTTCGCGCAGTCCTTCACTTTTCCGAAATCGATTCCATTTTGCTCCAGCGCCTTTGGCAGAGTTACTCCTTCTTTGTCTTTCAACGCGCGCGCTTCCTCCATGTCGAGGTGACCCGAGCAAGCCGAAGAACCGAAGAGGCTCTTCCCAAAGCGCGCGCCTTCTTCATCCGCCCAATCAACCAGGCGCACGGTCACGGGCGGCTTGCCGTGGTATTGCGCGTTGATTCGCCGAAGAATTTCCACGCCGGCCAGCGTGTTCAGGCAGCCATCGAGCCAGCCGCCGTTCGGCACCGAATCGATGTGGCCGCCGATGAGAAGCGCCTTCTCGGATTCGCCACGCAGAGTCGCCCAAAGATTCCCGGCTTCGTCCGTGCGAATTTCCGGACAAAATTCCGCCAGCTTTCGCCGGAGCCACGCGCGAGATTTGGCCCATGTTTGCGTGAATGCGACTCGTTGCGCGCCATTCTCGTCAGCCGTCAAAGCGCGGAGCTCTTTTAATTCCGCAACGGTTCGTTTCGAGTCGAGGGCTCCGTCCTTCATTCGCCGAGAATAGGGGGCGCGACAGAGATTCACAATCCGGAAGCGAACGCGCTTTTCTGGGGAGCGCACGCGCCCTCGCGTGCCGGTTGCGGCGCCTCGCCGCAACGAACTTTCCTGCCGAGGCGAACGAAACTTTGAGAGCTTTCCCAAGCAAATGCGCGCAGGGAAAAGTCCGCGCTGGCGAGGCGCCAGCGCCAGCACGCGAGGCGCGTGCGCTCCCCGGACTCCTGCGAAAAGCACCAACATCCAGAGACGCTCCAAGAACCAAACTAGTGGCGATCCCCTTCTTGGAGCTTCGATGTTTGGGATTTCTCTGGAGCTTGGATCTTGGAGTTTGAAGCTTCAGCCGGCGCAGCCGACTGTTGTTCTCGTTCTCTCGGCTTCGTCTCGCCGACATAAATGCGATGCTCGAAACGCTTGGCGCGTTCGTGCGACTTCGCTTCCACCACGTGCACGCGAAAACCGGCGCGGGCCAATGCTTCGCCGAAGGCTTCTTCATCCGTGGCCGACCAGAAGGCGACGCGGCCACCCGGCTGCAAGGCGCTCGCGATTCGTTCGAACCCGCGCCGGCTGTAGAGGCGCGAATTTCGCGACTGCACAAACGACGTCGGCCCGTTATCGACGTCGAGGAGGATGGCGTCATACCGCTCCGCTTGCGCGCGCCGGATCAGGCCTATGACATCTTCCGCGAAAACTTTCACCCGGCGATCGTTCAGCAGAGCGCCGTTCAATTTCATCAGGAACCGGCGGTTCCAATCGACGACTTCGGGCAATAATTCCGCGACGTGGATCTCCGCCTTCTTTCCGATCATGGAGAGCACGGCCTTCAACGAAAAGCCGAGCCCCAGCCCGCCGATCAGGATACGTGGATGCGGATGCCGGCGTAAATTTTCGCACGCCAATTTCGCCAGCAATATTTCCGATGCGGTGGACGTGCTGCTCATGAGCTGCCGGCCGTTGAGCTTCATGAAATAATCGCCGTCGTGCTCGTGCAGGGTGAAACGCCCGCCATCGGGCGCGATGGCTTCAGCGAGGGTGCGAAAAGGTTTCATGGCGAGAAAGGCGGAGAATCGCTCGTCGTCAAATTACACCGAACTTTCCCAGGCAACAGTGGCCTAACGACCAGTGAGTCGCGCCTCCACACGCCTAAGCGACGGGCATGGTCGGCGGGATGTCGTGGAGCTTGGGACTGAGCGGCGCGGGTTCGCCGCCGCGCTGGAGGTAAAGAGCGTAGAGCTGTTTCTGCAGGTGAGCCCAGGCGAAATAAATGAGCACCATGACCAGATAAATGCCGACGCAAAAAGCGAGTATCCCGAGGCAAACGAGCACCGCGCTGGCCACGGTCAGGAAGATGGAGGTGAGCACCATTTCGAGCCACATGGTCGCAACGAATTTTTTCACGAATCCAAAATCGAATGATTTGGCAAAGTCCTGCACGATCGTGGCCCGGATGATGAGAGGCGTGAGGACAAACATGACCGCGAGAACCATGACCGCGTAGATCACCATCATGAATAAGGCGACGATGGCGCCGGCCGCGCCGCTGGCGTGCCCGTCGCTGCTCGCGAACAGCATTCCGGGCACCACTGCGAGTGGCACCATCACGAATGACATTATGAAAGCCAGGCCGAAGCTGACCACGAGCGTCACCAGGAACGGCCAGACGCCGCGCTCGAGGTATTTTCCGAAGTGGTTGAAATCGAAATCAGGAAAGGTTTCGAAGCGTTGATCTTCGCGGGCCCAGAATCCGGTGATGAGCCAACCCATCAGCACCAGCGGCCCCACGATCGGGATGAGCGCGCAGACTCCGCCCAGGAGCAGATTCATCATCCATTTTGGCGTTTTGAAAAAATCGGAGATGGAAGCCATGTAATTCATACGTGAGACCCATTCTGAGCGGGGCCAAAACAAAAGGCGATGAGCGATTTTGACTCGGCCACGCCTGCGATCCGCACCGGCTCAGACCTAACGAGTGGAACTATTGCAGATCGTAAACCTCGACCAGCGCGACGCCGGTAGTTCCGCGCGCCCCGCGAACAATGGCAGTGTAGCTTCCCACATTGAGGGTGGTGATGATGGCGCTTTCCAATGGACTGGTGGGCGGAAGACCGACGCCCTGGATCTGGACCGCTTGAAAGGCGCTCTGCTGCCAGTTGTCATTCGAGCCGATGAGATTTCCCTGGCTGTCGTGGATTTCGAGCGTGGGATCGGCGAGCGTTCCGGGCACTCCCGCGGCCGCGAGCGAAGGACCGAGGGCGCGCACGGCGATGGCAGCCGGATTATTTTTTAGAATAAATCCCGCGATCATCACGTTGTCGCCGGTCTGGACGCTGCCGCGAGTGGCGATGTTCGCCAGGCGAGATGGCGCGGGCTGACTATCGAGATCGTAGACTTCCACGAGCGCGACACCGGTGGTGTTGCCGGCGCCGCGAACGATGGCGGTATAGCTGCTGGGAGGCAGCGTCTCATACAGCGCGCTCTCTCGGGGATCGGGCGGCGGGATGGTGGTGGCGCGAATTTTCGCAGCCTGGCCGGAATCGTCCTGCCAATTATCGTCAAACGCGATTTGGGTCCCGTTGCTGTCATGCAATTCCAGAGTCGGATCCGCCAGGGCGCCGGGCACGGCGGTCGACGGGCCCAGTGCTCGAATGATCACTTTTTTCGCCGCGCTTCCGTCGATGATCAGCCCGCCAATGAGGACGTCGTCATCCGTGCCCACGGTGCCTCGCGTGGAAAGATTCACCGGGACTCCGGCCGTTGACGTTCCCTTGCCGATGATTGCCTGCACTGCGGCTTTCGCATCAACCAAACCGTAACCTTCAGTCGGAACGAAACTCTGGCCGAGCTGGTTGGCAAAAGCGCCGTAGAGCGTCTGGCCCGCGTCCACCACTGCGGCGATATCCGCGCCCGCAAGAAAATCGGCTGAGTTTCCGCCGGCGTTGATCGCGGCCAGATCACGGTCAACCCCGAACGAGATTGATTTCCCCGGTGTGAAGGTGTTGCCGAAATCGAGCGTGAGCACGCGAAGGTCCGCCGAAAAACTGGGCGAGACCGAGACGCCGCCGGCGTTTTGGCCGATGGTAAACGGGAAGCCGAGGTCGGCTCTCTGATCAAAGACAAGGGGAGTGGTGCTCAGATCGATCGTGAGTTGATGCAGCGTTTCTCCAGCCTGGCCGTTGAAGGTCACGTTGAAAAAATTTGGGCTGGTCGCACTCTCGTTACTGTCGTCCCCGGTGGCGGTCACTTGCACGGTGGCGTTTCCGCTCGCAGCGACGGCGCTGCTGTAACTCGGATCGACATCGTGCGCGTTCGCCGTCTGCTGCAGGATCAGGCGCACCTGTGCTGGAGAAAGCGAACCGGGCCCGCCCGCCGCTTCGAGCATCAGGGCCGCGAAGGCGCCCGCGTTTGGCGCCGCCGCGCTTGTGCCAAAGAAATTTGGATAACCATCGTTATCGTAATCCGCTCCGGCATCGGTGGGAAAAAAGGAGGTGTCGACTCCATCGGCCGCGGCAAATTCCGGCTTCAATCTTATTTCAGGCGAAGCGAGGCGTTGCCCCTGCGCATTGAAATAAAAGGGCAGGCTCCCGCCTTTGGCATTGAAGCTTTCGGCGGCCGGCTCATAAGGACCGGGCGGAGGATTGCTCTTGCCAGAATTATAATTCGAAACTCGATCCGGTGTGTTGTTATAGATGTAGGCCGCGACGGCATTCGCATCCGCGGCCGCCGCATGGCCGAAAAGCGAGATGACGTTGTCCGTCAAGTAAGGTCCGGTTACGATGCCTTCACCGAAAGCAATGAGACGGAGATGGCGCGCCGTTGGCGGATTACTTGAGCGCAGACTAATGACGAGCTGATAGGACGTGTTCGCCTTCAAGTCCACGATCTCGAGGGGCTGGCCGGTGGCGATGTTGTCGGTGCCACTGATGGACGCGAGGTAGTTTCCGCTTTGATCGAACACCAGCAGGTTGTAATCCGTGGTGACGTCGCCGCCGAAAGGGTCGTCCCATTGGAAGACAATTTCCGCGGCGTCGGCTGCCGTGACCGGCATCGCGATCACCGGGCTGGCGTTCGAACCCAGATTCTGAAAGCCGCCGGCGTAAAGCGCGGACGGCGCACTGGTCAACCGAAGGTTACCTCGATACGGCTGCGCGGCGGCCGAGCTGATGATGTTCGCATCCGCGGAATAGCCGCGATTGCTGCTGTTTCCGGCCGCGGAAAAGTAGGACACCTTTTTTCCCGTGAGCACGCTGCTCGTCACCACGTCCTTCACCGCCAGCGCGATCATGCCGTCGGAGAAAAACGGTTCGTCGGGAAAACCGATGTCGTCCACGATCACGTCGCATGAGGTGGCGGAAGAGGTGCGCAGATTTCGAATGCTTGCCGCCATGGTGGCCTGAGTGGAACCCGCGGCCGAGAAACAGATTTTAGCGGCGGGCGCGATGTCGTGCACGATCTCAGCCATGGCCCGGCCTTCATCCACGACAGAAGCGCTGGTGTCATCTTGCAGGACCACCACGGGCTGGGTGTAGCCATCCGGATTTCCCGGACCCGGGAGATCGCCCGCCGCGACACCCACGCTGGCTCGCGGCACTCCCGTGGCGCCATCGAATGAATCCGAAATGAGGCCGACGCTGATGCCGCGGCCCAGGATACCCTGCGGAGTTAACGCGCCCGGCGTGTTGACCTCGAGAGCGTGTTCGACCACACCGCTCTCGGCGGTGACGACCCCGAGACGACGCACCGGCCGCCGCGCGAGCATGACGCTTTGCACCCCCGCGAGATTGGCGACAGTGATCGCCTGTGAAATTGGCAGCCGCGCCGAAATGACTCCGCGCCGCCAATGATCATCGACGGTCAAAATCTCCAACCCGAGACCCGCTAGCCTCGCGCTTATCTCGGCCGGCGGCGTATCTCCATTGAGATAAATGTTTACGGTCACGCGACCGGAATTATCCGTCATGATCGAGCTGGAGGAGGCGATCGTGGTTTGGAGCTGCCTTTCATCCTGTTGCGAAAGCTCGACCAGCTGCCTGAGACCGAGCCCGAGATTTTCCGGCACGGCAGCATGGGAAATGGGAGCGGTCGCCGGCGAATTCTGGGCGTGCGCCATGGCGGCGATGACGCACGCGCACAGCAAATGAATTACGCCTTTCATTAAGATATGCCTGGGAGTGAACCGCGATAAGAAGGACTTATCCGCCGGATCTGCGCCCAGAGTCGTTGTTCATGATTCCGGGGTTATTCGTCTTACTAGGAAGTATCGTCAATTCGGGAAAAAGCCATGCCACAGCGATAGTGTTT
>JBEEHO010000337.1:0-5557 GCA_041167425.1 Verrucomicrobiota bacterium
GGGCAACTGTACAACTCTTTCCTAACCCGGCCGACCCAAGGATTACTATTCGACGTTTATCTCCATCTCTAAGGGTTTCGAATGCTTTCCTTGATTCGCTACGAACAATAAGGGGATCGATTAACTCACCTTCAACATGCTTGAGATAGGAACAAACTCGTCTTTCCACACAATCGACGAAATGCGGATCTGGCGATGTCCCTTTTTCTGTGAACCCGTATCTTGAAAGCCATTCAAGAATGGGCCCACGACAAAGCGGTTGTCCGAACCATTTGTATATCAACTCATTTATGAGCAGGCGAACCGTGACAGGTTCGAATTCTGCATGGTCCGTCCGACCGATCCCTTTCCTGATGCGTTGCTCGACACGACGAATAAGCTCGCCTTCGGGACCTCCCGCGAATCTCCACCGCATGAGCCCGTTGTGGGCATCTGCAACATTTTGTTCAAACAAAGGCAGTACCTTGTCCTCAAACTTCCTTTTTAGATCCGGTGTCGCCTCTAATTGCTTTCCAAATGCGGCGACCGATTGCGACCGAAGCGCTCTTTCTGAAAGTTCATTCAGTTCATTGGGCGTCGTGCTTGAGACGAACACGACCACCCCGCGTGGGTTGGTGCGAAGTTTAGCGACCAAGCCCTGAAGAATTGAAGAGCCCCCTTTCGGCGACGCTAAGTCCACGAGGGACCAAAGGTTTCCTGTCTTCTGTCGTTTCGCCGAATGGTATTCAGTTGAGCCGTCGCTGAGCTCTTTTGTAAATTCAATGCCGCGAGCTTCGGCCCCCTCAAAAGGTTCAACCGTGATCGAAACGGCAGCTCCATCTAGGATGTCCAAAACGCTGTCTGCTACCCATACTCCTTCGTATCGAGCCCCTAGTTTCTCTGATTCTCCACCGGGACGTGGCATGGCGCTAAATCTACACTCGCCTATTAGCGTATTCCCGATTTTTTTACGTCAGGCTTCAAGTCCCTTAACCTATCTAGATCCAAGGAGCATTCGCTTAGACTCGCGGAATAGGACCAGATCCTAAAGTTAAGGACACTCGGTTCCGGGTGCGCGCGCGCAACACGGTAGGCGCAGGCCCCTGGAGCGATCCCGCCACCATCATGGTGACGTAAGCCGGACCGACTGAATGAGCAGATGACGGCCGTAGCGCTCCGTGATCGGCGGGTTGATCCTGAGGGGCGGCAACGGCGGGCCGTGCAGAATTTGGCAATCCTGGCGCGCATCATGATCCGGGCGATGGGGCGCGACCGGTATCGGTTTGGTGGAAGTCCATAATTTGCACTAGTGGCCTGGATGAGATGAAATGTGAGTAAGAATGGCCCGTGTTTGGCTCTGGAGAGCGCACGCGCCCTCGCGTGCTGGCGATGACGCCTCGTCATCGCGAACTTTTTTCCGGCCACGCGCCTGGGCAAAGTTCGTTTCGGCGAGGCGCCGAAACCAGCACGCGAGGCGCGTGCGCTCCCCGGACCGGTGCTCACGCCTCAGGTGACAGGCCGTTAGCGCCCCCGGTGCGCGGGTGGCGTGCCTTTATTGATTTTTGCCTGCGCGGTTGCGCCCGGCGGAATGAGCGGTAAAGACTGAGCGGGGCGATTGTTGAAATCACCCTGAATAAGCCGGACGCCGCAGCGCGGCGTCCCTACTAAAACGACATGCCGGTTATCGGGATTACGGGTGGGATTTCCACCGGGAAGACGACATTCTGCGATTGTCTCCGCGAGGTCGTTCCGGCGGCGAAGTTTTTTAATGCCGACCAAAGCGCGCGCGATTTGGGGGAGCGTGATCCGGAGGTTCGGGAGCTGATCGCCCGCGAATTCGGGGCGGCCATTTTTTCTGAGAGCGGGGACTTGAACCGGAGGCAGTTGCGCTCGATAGTCTTCGCCGACGCGGAAAAGAAACGCGCGCTGGAGCAAATCCTGCATCCGCGCATCCGCCGTCAGTGGAGCCTCGAAGCCGAAAGCCGTCGCCACTCCACCGATCTTTTTTTTGCTGACATTCCTCTTCTCTATGAAACCGGTGGTGAAACCCTGTGCGATTCTGTCGTGGTCGTGGCTTGCTCGTCCAGCGTGCAGCTGGCACGGCTGGTCGCTCGTGCCCAGCTCGAGCGCGAGACCGCCGAACAAATGATTTCCGCTCAAATGCAGCTTTCGGAAAAGATTCGCCGGGCCGATCACGTGGTCTGGAACAACGGCGCGCGCGCGGCATTGGCGGCGCAAGCCGGCGTGCTGGCGAAACATTGGCAACCTTAGATGGACGACAGCACCTCTATCCACAGGGAACCGATCACGGAGACAGCACCGGTAGAGGCAGCCGTGTCGCCTGCTGCCGCCGATAATGCGGCCGACACGGCCGCCGCTACAGTGCTTCCAGCGGCGCTCGATTTGAATGACCTCCAGACGCTCGGCCCCCCCGAACTCGAAAAGCTCTGCCGCGATTTTGAGGTGCGCATCCATCCCGGGCGAACGCGCCATCATCAAATCCTGGATGTAATTCGCACCGCTCTCGGAGTCGGAGTGACAGTGACGGCCGAAGGCTTTTTCGATCAGGTCGCGGATTCTTTCGGAGCGCTGCGCTGGCCGAGTCTCAACTTCCTGCCCGTCCCTGAAGATGTGGGAGTGGCGCGCGCGCTCATCCAAAAATTCCATTTCCGGCCGGGACAAAAAATCAGCGGCACCTTGCGGCTGCCGCGCGACCGCGAGAAATTAATCATGCTCGATCAGGTCGCGGCGATCGAAGGCGTCCCTCCCGAGGAATGGACGGAGCCGACCGCGTTCGACAATCTGACGCCGCTTTTTCCGGACGGGCGGATCATGCTGGAGAATGCGAAGACGAATTCGATCAGTGCGCGGGCAGTCGATCTTCTTACGCCGCTCGGGCGCGGCCAACGGGGTTTGATCGTGGCCGCGCCGCGCGTCGGCAAAACGATTTTGTTGAAAGAAATCGCCAAGGCGATCCGGGCGAATCATCCGGAGATTGTGCTGATCATTCTCCTGGTCGACGAACGGCCCGAGGAGGTAACGGACCTGCAACGGGAAGTGGATTGCGCCGTTTACAATTCGACTTTTGACGAGAACTCGCGCCGGCACGTCGAGGTCGCGGAGCTGGTGTTGGAACGCGCGAAACGCCTGGTCGAGATGAAAAAAGACGTCGTGGTGCTGCTCGACAGCATCACGCGACTCGCGCGCGGGTATAATTCACTCCAACCGGGCAAAGGCCGCACGATGTCTGGCGGCGTGGATTCGAAGGCGCTCCTGAAACCGAAGAGATTTTTTGGCGCGGCGCGCAATTGCGAAGAGGGTGGCAGCCTGACAATTTTGGCGACCGCCCTGGTCGATACCGGCAGCAAGATGGACCAGGTGATTTTCGAGGAGTTCAAGGGCACGGGCAACATGGAGCTGCATCTCGATCGTTCGCTGGTGGAGAAGCGGCTCTATCCCGCGATCCATTGCATGCAATCCGGCACGCGCAAAGAGGAGCTGCTTTATCATCCGGAGGAATGGACGCGCGTGCAGCTCTTGCGCAAAGCGATGGCCGCGCTGCCGCCGATCGAGGCGATGGAAAAGCTGATCGAGAATTTGCAGCACACGAAAACGAATGCGGAGCTGCTCCTGAGCGGATTGAAATGATCGCCACGGATTCACAGCTCGCAGAAATTCTTCCCCAGCTGGAGCACATCGATCGGATCGCGGTCGACACCGAGGCGGACAGTCTGCACTGTTATTACGAAAAGCTCTGCCTGGTGCAGCTTAGTTTCGCCGGCCAGGATTATTTGATCGATCCACTCGCGGCCATGGATCTGGCGCCGCTCGCGACCGTGCTGACGGGGAGGGAAATCGTTCTGCAGGGCGCGGATTTCGATCTGCGCCTTTTGCGTCGGAGCATGAATTTTGTCGCCACGAGGATTTTCGACACTGTGATCGCGGCGCGGCTGCTGGGCATTCGCGAATTCAGCCTGGCCGCGCTGGTGGAGAAATTCTTCGCGATCACGCTGACGAAAGGATCGCAGAAGGCGAATTGGGCGCAGCGGCCTTTGCCGAAGCACATGGCAGAGTACGCGATGAACGACACCCGCTACTTGCTGCCGCTGGCGGAGAAACTCGAGGCGCAACTACGCGAGCGCGGCCGTTACGAATGGTTTCAGCAATCGTGTCAGCGGCAGCTCGAACAAACCGCCGTGCAGCGCGTGCGTGACGAAGATGAGGCGTGGCGCATTTCCGGTTCGGGCACGCTGGACGGGCGGACTTCGGCGGTGTTGCGCGAGCTCTGGCAATGGCGCGAAAAAGAAGCGCAGGCCGCGGACCGGCCGGCCTTTCACGTTTTGCAGAATCAGTTTTTGGTCCGCGCCGCGGAGTCTTTTGTTTCGGGGGAAGTGCCGGAATTCCGCCATTTCTCCGCGCGCCGGCGCCAGGCCTTTCGCGCCGCAGCGGAGAAAGGTTTGCATCTGCCGGAAGCGCAATGGCCCGTGCGCCGGCGGCGCGCGGGAGTGCGTCCCACGCCGCAAACGGAGCGCGCGGCCGAAGTATTGCGGCGCCGCCGTGATGCAGTCGCGAACGAGCATGGTCTCGAGCCTTCCTTCGTTGCGCCACGCGGCGCGCTGGACGCGGTCGCCGCCGATGAGAGCCGGAGCACCACGCTGCTTGTGCCGTGGCAGCGGAGCTTGCTGAAATTATAAAGCGAACTGGGATTGAGCGGCGTTATTTCCGCCGCTTGTCGTCCAAATATCCCGCGCCCAGCGCGATTCCCGCAAGAATCAGTGCGCCAGCTGTGGCGAAGGGAACAGGATCGAATGGCGCCGGGGGAAGCGAAACAATTCCACGCTCATCCGTGCGCGCGGGACGCCGGACGTACCGGCCCGTTCGCGGCGCGCGAAATCGTTCCGCGAATCGCGCCAGACGCGAAGGTAATTCCGCGTCGCATCTGGGAATTCCGTGTCCGCAGCCGACGACATTCGGCCGGAGCTTCGCCAGTTCCATGACTGACAGGCGCGTCGCATCCCAGTCGCAATTGAAGGGCGCTCCGGCGCGGGCAAGCGTGCGCTGGCCGGTGATCAAGCCCACCCAGGAATCCATGTTCATCGTGGCAAACGCATCACCCGCCAGCAGGACGCGATCGGATGGACGAAAGAACGAGACGTGGCCGGGCGAATGGCCCGGAGTCGCGAGCCAGTCCCAACCCGGCGCGCCGGGCACTTCGTTCGGTTGCAATTCTCGAACGCGCTCTCCAAAATTTCGCGAGCCCGATGGTGTGAAGCGCGAGAGAAACGCCATCGCGCCACCGACGGTCGGGTCCGGCGGCGGGTAATCGGATTTCCCGGTGACGTACGGTTTTTCCAGACGATGGACGTAGATCGGCACATCCCATATCTCGGCCAAATCCAGGGCCGACCCGGCGTGGTCCCAATGTCCGTGTGTGAGCAAAATCGCTTCGGGCGGGGCGCCGGCTCCGAACCGGGCTTCAGCGGCTTCGACAATCTGGTTCGCCCGGCCCGGCAACCCGGCGTCGATCAACACCCAGGCGCCGCCCGGGCGGCCGATGAAATAAACGTTCACGAAACTG
>JBEEHO010000338.1:0-4665 GCA_041167425.1 Verrucomicrobiota bacterium
GCATGAACATTAGGAAACTCGCGACGATTACGGTTTTGGTTGTCAGTTCTTTCGCGGCAACAAACGTTGCCCCAACCAAGGCTGAGCTCGAGTCGATGTATGACAAGGCGTTCCGCGAATTCAATGCCGCCAATTACGGAGAGGCGCTGAAAGAACTGGACGCGATCGACGCGCGCCAGCCGGACCTCGCCGAATCGCAAAATCTGCGCGGCGTGATCCTGATGCGGCAGGCCGAATACGACCAGGCGGAAGCGGCCCTCCAAAAAGCGCTCGCGACGGATCCGAAATTTTGGAATGCCCGTTTCAATCTCGCGGAGATTCCATTTTTGCGGAAGGACTGGGCGGAAGCGCGGAAGCGTTTTGAAGGATTGCTTCAGGGAAACACTGCCGAACTTCAGGGGGAAGCGGCCCAGTTGATTCAATACAAGATTCTCCTGACCTACCTGCTGGAGGGGAAGGAGAACATGGTCGATTCGATTCTCGCGAAATTCGAGCTGACTCCCGACACGCCGGCTGTCGCGTATTCGAATGCCGCGGTGGCGTTCCAGCACAAGAACGAAAAGGAAGCGAAAGATCTGATCGCGGGCGCGGAGAAAAAGTTTTCTCCGCAACTGAACAAGCTCTTCGCCGAGTCTTTTTATGAGGTTGGGTGGATGCAAAAGCCGGCCGGGCAGACTCGCGTCGCCCTGGAAATAACCACGGCAACGGAGCGGGCGGCGAAAGCGAAGGCGATCGCGACCGAGAAGGTCGAACAGGCGGAGCAGGCCTTTCAACAGCGTGACTACACCGCGGCGAAACGGCTGATCGACGAAGCCGACGCGGCCGATCCGAACCAGCCGGCGACGATCAACCTGCGCGGCGAGATTCTGTTGGCCCAAAAAGATTTCGACGGCGCCGAAAATGCCTTCAAGCAGGCGGCGAAGATCGATCCGAAATTCCGCGAAGCGCAATACAATCTCGCGCAGATCCCGTTCAAGAAAAAGGATTACACCAAGGCGCGCGATCGTTACGAGGCGCTCTTTAACAACACCCCCGCGCCCGGCGGCGATAAGAATCAGGCTGCGCAGATCATCAAGTTCAAGATTTACCTGACCTTGCTCCTCGAAGGAAAGGACAGCCGCGCCCAGAAGATGATGGAGCAATTCCAGTTCACCGGGGATACCCCGGCCCTCTATTACGCGCAGGCGGCCTGGGAGTTCAAACATAACAACACCGCGAAAGCGAACGATTGGATCGTTTCGGCGAAGAAGATTTATTCGCCGGCGCTCAACATGGTGTTCGCCGATTCTTTCTACGACGTCGGCTGGCTCCAGCAACCGCAAAACGTGGCGGCGGCTCCGGTAACGCCGCCGAAGGAAGTCGCGAAAACCGAGACGGCCCCACCGTCGATCGAGCCGAGCCCGATCCCGGCGCCGGCCATCGCGTTGAACAAATCACCGAAGGCCCCCGAGGTCGCGCCACAAAAGTCCACCACCGAGACCACCACGCAGGCGCCGCCATCGTCGCAGACTATTGCGAAGAACGAGAAAGCTCCCGGGCCCGTGACGACGAACTCACCGAGTGTCGAGATGCCGTCGGCATCCAGCGCTCTGCCATCCGAAACGCGTGCGCCTTTGCCGAAAGAACCGGAAAGCGTCACGCAACCGTCGTCGAGTACAGCGACTGGCCCGGTAACCTCGAACGCACAAAATCCAGCGACCGCGACGACCACTTCAAACGCGGCGACGCAGCAGAATCCGGCGACTGCGCCGACGAACAAGGCGCCAGCCCCGGCCACGACCAATGTCGTGTCGACACCTGCCACGGTTCTCGCTCCCGCCACGGTTCAACAGTCGTCGACGGCAAGCGCGAACGACGATCAATTCGACCTGCGTTCGCTTATTGTTTATGGCGGGTTCGCGGCAGGAGGATTGCTTCTTGCCTGGGTTGTGTTCTCGGAATTTCGCCGTCGGATGAATGTTTCCGTATATCGCTCGCCAGCGACTGCGAGCGGGCCAAGCTTTGACGCGCTCGAGCCGGAAGCAGCCGTCGAAAAGGTAGTCGCCCCCAAGCGAATTGCGGGCGGACCACCTCAGGTCTCCCTCCATTTGAAAGCCTCGGAGCCTTCCGTCCGCCGTGGCGCCGTTCCGTTTAGCAAGACGAACCGGCCCTTCGGCTCAAATGGCGGAACGCCGACAATCGGAGCCGCTATTGAGAATCTCATTCCTCGGGCGCCGATCTCCGAGCCGAAAATTGATCGTGTCGAAGCGCCACTGGTTGAACCGATCGCCGAGATCATGCCGGAACCCGAGAAATCCGCGGTCGCCGATTTCGATCACGAAAGCGTCTCCGAACCTGTCGTTGCAACTGATAGATTGGCGATCGCTGACTTCGATCGCGAGATTGTTTCAGAGCCGATCACTGAAGTCGCAGAATTTAGTTCCGTCGGCGAACCGCAAGTCATCGAAGAACCTGCGGAGGTTATTGAAAGTTTCGACGAGATTCCCGCGGCCTCGACGGAAGAACCCGTCGTCGCGGAAACGGTGGCGTGGACCGAACCTTCGGCGCCCGAACCAGCCTGGACGCCGACGGCATTCGAGCCTTCGACGCCTGTGTTTGAGACCGCCGCACCCGCCGAAGAAGTTGCCCAGCCTGTCGCCGAAAACTTCAGCTCATTCGAATCCGTCGGCGAGCCCGTGGTTATTGAGCCGGAGATCGCGCCAGAGCCTGTCGCGGAAATTTCCACGACCGACACAGAACCAGTTGCACAAGGGCAACCTATCCCGTATCAAGTTCCCGCGTTTGAAACCGATTCGCCGATGGCTGAAATCACCAAACCGGAACCTGAAGAACTTCCCGCGCACCCTGCCAAGGGTGTCGTCGCGGGAACTTCGATGGCCGGAGTGGGTGCGCTTCGTCATTCTGTAGAATCGCCATCGTTCGCGCCACAAGTCATATCCACCGAGCCTCTGGCTCAGCAGCCAACAACACCAGCCACCATGCCTCTACCGAACCAACCAACACCCGCCCCATCGATTCGTCCCAGCCCAATGACCGGGGGCGCTCCTCAAGCTCAAACTCAAGCTCAACCTGCGAGCGGCATGCAGACCGCGGTGCAACTCACCTTCTCGTTTGAGATCGCGTCGCTCCAACTGACGCCGAGTTTCAAGATGGGTGCGCTCCAGCTCAAGCCCACCTCGAAGATTGTCACGATGCGTCTTGCGCCTTCGCAGCAGCCGCAGCCGGCGATGAATCTCCAGGTCACTTTCGAAATCGCCACCGTGCAGACAGCGGGCGGCGGCATCGGCCAGATCCGGCTCACGCCTTCGCAACAGCAGCGCCCGAGCGTGATTAGCTCACCGGCGTTTAACATCGCGGGACTACAGCTCCTCTCCGGTTCGGATGCGGGCGCGGTCCAGCTGACTCCATCGCAACAGGGTCAGGCTTCGGTGCACGTCACCGGCCGATTCCAGATCGCGACCGTGGAATTCTCACCCTCGTTCGAGATCGCGTCGCTCGTATTGAATTCGACTTCAAAGAGCGTCTCGGTGCAATTGCCTGGTGCGGGACCGAGCGCCGTTGTAGGCGCGCCGGTCTTTGAGATCGCGAATGTCCAGATCACTGGCAACGGTGAGATCGGCATGATGCAGCTCAACGCCCAGGGCTCCGCGCCGAAAGCCGCGTAAACAAAGCACACTTTTATTGGCGAACGAGGAGGCGACCCGCCTCCTCGTTTTGCGTACGCATTTCCAAATCGCCGACCCAATCAGAACCGGCGGTTTGTAAACCGCCGCTCCTTGAGGCGAATACCGACTGAGCGCTTGTTCGCGAAGCGCCCGCGGCATGGAGCCGGCCTGCCCTCAGGCCGCTCTGATCCCCGCATCGCTGTAGCCCACCGGCGCGAGGGCGCGCCGGCTCCAAGGAAAAAATCGCGTTATCGTTTTTTCGCGAACCGGCCGCGATTGAGCGACCGCAGGTTGGCCGGCAGGAATTCGCCATCGCGCCGGATCAGCTTCCCGTCGAACCAGACTTCGCCGCCCCCGTAATCCGGCCGCTGGATGTTCACCATGTCCCAATGCACCTGGCTCCGGTTGCCGTTGTCGGCATCTTCGTAGGCCTGTCCCGGGGTGAAATGAAACGAGCCGGCAATTTTCTCGTCGAACAAAATGTCGCGCATCGGGTGAAGCACGAAGGGATTGAAGCCGAGCGAAAATTCTCCGATGTAACGCGCCCCGGGATCGGAATCGAGAATCTTGTTCAGCTTCTCGGTACTGTTGCCGGTCGCTTTCACAATTTTTCCGTCCTTGAACTCGAGGCGAATGCTGTCGAAGCCGGTCCCCTGATAGATCGTTGGCGCGTTGAACAAAACGTGGCCCTGCACGGAGTCCTTTACCGGGCAGCTAAAAACTTCGCCGTCCGGTATGTTGCGATCGCCGCCGCAAATGACCGAGCCAATTCCTTTGATGCTAAAACGCAGGTCGGTCCCGGGTCCTTTGATCTCCACGCGATCCGTTTTGTCCATTAACGCCTTGAGCGCCTTCATGCCTGCCTGCAGTTTTCGGTAATCGAGTGTGCAAACCTCGAAGTAGAAATCTTCAAACGCCTCCGTGCTCATGCCGGCGAGCTGCGCCATCGAAGGAGAAGGCCAGCGCAACACGACCCACTTCGTTTTCTGGACCCGCCAGT
>JBEEHO010000339.1:0-2553 GCA_041167425.1 Verrucomicrobiota bacterium
ACGCTCGCTGTCCTCATCCTCGGCGCTGCCGGGCGTGCCGGTTGCGAGAAAACGCCTGCTCTCGTCAAGCCGGCGCACCCCGCGCCTGAACTTTAGGTTTGTCGATGATTTCCTTCTCCACCTGCTGGAACTCGGGCCGGCATACGGCCGGCGACGACATGGTCCGCGAGATCAAGGATCTCGGCTTCAATCGCGTCGAGCTGGGCCATGGCATTCGCATTTCGCTCATGCCGGGAATTCAAAAAATGTTCGACGCGGGCGAGATCGAGTTCAGCAGCCTGCACAACTTCTGTCCGCTCCCGGTCGAGATCATGAAAGCGTCGCCCGATTGCTACAAATTTTCCGCGGCCTATTCGATCGAACGTGAGCGCGCCATCAAACAAACTTTCCAGACGATCGATTTCGCGGAACGGCTCGGCGCCCCCTTCGTGGTTCTGCATTGCGGTGAGGTCGAAATGAATCCGATCACCGACGAATTGATCGCCCTGGCGAAAAAGGGCGAAATCTTTTCGCGCAAATACGTCCGGTTGAAAGTGAAAGCGGTGCAGACGCGCGAGGCTGCCGCGCCCCCTTATCTCGAACGGGTGAAGGATTCTCTCAAGCGCATCGCCGAGTATGCCGCCACGAAAAATATCCGCCTCGGGGTGGAAGGCCGGCGCGGCTACGAAGAAATTCCGACCGAGCGCGAGTTGCCTTTATTGCTCGATGAGCTGAACTCACCGCAACTCGGTTACTGGCACGACATGGGGCACATCCAGATCAAGGAAAATCTCGGCTTTCTGAATCATGCCGAATGGTTGCGCGCGATCGCGCCCCGCGCCTTTGGCTGCCACTTGCAGGATTGCATCTGGCCGGCGCAAGACCACCAGCCACCTTTCGCCGGCATGGTCGATCTGGAGAATCTTGTTCCGCTCCTTCCCGCGAACTGCTTATTTGTCTGGGAACTGAGCCCGCGCAAAACGCCCGAGGAAATTCGAAAGTCCCTGGCGCTTTGGAAAGAGCGATTCGGCGAATGAAAAAAACTCTGCTCACCATCCTGCAACTCGCGGTCACCAGCGCGCTCCTTTACTGGGTCTTTCACGACCGCGCCGTGCGTGCCGCCATGGGCGTGGCGATACGGGAAGCCCGCTTTCGCTGGATCGCTGCCGCCATTCTGGCCTACCTCATCGTCGAGGTCGCCGCGGCCCTGCGTTGGCACATCCTGCTCAAAGTTCAGGGCATTCATCTCAGCACCCCGCGAGTCACGGGTTTGTTTTTGATTGGGATGTTTTACAATCAATTTCTCCCCGGGGGAACTGGCGGCGACATCGTCAAAACCTACCTGCTCTGGAAAGAGACGCCGGACAAGAAGCCGGGCGCTCTCCTCGCGGTCCTCTTCGATCGCATGATCGGCCTCATCGCCCTGATCCTCATCACCGGCGTGCTTATTTTCCTTCGCTACACCTGGTTGACACGCGAGACCGGGACGCGTCTCGATGATAATCCGCTGCACAATCCGCGATTTTACGTCTTCGTTGTCCTGGCCGTTTTCGGCAGTTCCGTTCTTTTTGTCGTGAGCACGTTTATCATCAGCGGCTTCAATCTGGCGCGTCACCTGCCGCATCGCTTTCCTGGACGCGAAAAGCTGATCGAGATCGGCGCGGCCTATCACCTTTACGCGCGACATTGGCGGGCCAGCATCAGTGCGTTCGCGGCCTCGATCGTCTGTCACCTCGGCACTTTCGCCACTTTCCTTTGTGTGGCGTATGCCTTTAGCGCCAACGTCGCCCTGATCGATTTTTTCGCGGTCATGCCGATCGAACGGACGATTTCATCACTCCCCATCAGCTTCGCCGGCGTGGGCACTCGCGAATTCATCTTGCAGGTGATGCTCTTCAACCTCTGTGCCGTTCCTCCAGCGGTCGCGCGGATGATTGGACTGACGGGATTTTGCGTCATCCTCCTTTGCTGTCTGCCGGGTGGAATCGTTTACTTCCTTTATAAACCGAGCGGCGCTACGGGCCATGTGCGCATGCGCGAGATGAAGGAGGAATTCGCCACGCTCGAGCATGAAATCAGCGAGCAAGAATAGGGACAAGGCCGTTACCCGCGGTCCTGTGCGCCGTCCCAGTTCCGACGGGCCACAGGCCCGTGGCTACAGAAAGCGTCCGTTCGTCGCGGTGACTTTCGCGATGACCGTGGACGGCAAAATCACGACGAAGAATTTCTCGCCGGTCGATTTCACTTCGCGCGAAGACAAATTGCATTTGCTTCGGCAGCGCGCGTTGGGCGACGCGGTCGTGATCGGACACAGCACACTCAAACACGACAACGTCCGGCTCGGATTACCCGATCCGAAAATGCGCGAAGCGCGCGTCGCTCGCGGCCAATCGCCCTATCCCTTGCGCGTGATCGTGTCCAACACAGGACGGATCGAGCCCGGCCTGAATATTTTTCAAACGGAGATTTCCCCGATCGTCATTTTCTCCACTATCCGAATGCCAGTGCGTTATCAAAAACTGTTGCGCGCGAAAGCGACGCTCCATTTGAGTGATGCGCCCGCGGTGGACCTGC
>JBEEHO010000340.1:0-4244 GCA_041167425.1 Verrucomicrobiota bacterium
TCTTCCTGTTCCTCTCGCGCTGCGTCCGCTTTCGCTTCGGCTTCCATTTCCGCGAGCTTCTTCTTCGTGGCCGGCGTGGATGGATTCTTTTTCTGAAGCTCGGCGGCTTCCTTTTGCATCTGTTCGGCTTCCTTCAGCATCCTGGTCACGTCGGGATCCTGCGCGCGAAGCTGCGGGACGAGAAACAGGCAGCTAACAAGAAGAAGAGTAACCGCGTGAGGTTTCGAGTTCATCGGTCCGAAGCTAACAAGCGCGTTAGCCTTGCAGCAACGGGATAAGACGCTCAGCGGCTCCCGACGTGCCGCCATATCTGACATCGAGCGAGGGACGGCTCGATCCGCCATCACGATTTCGGCTGCTTCGATTTCGCGAGCAAGGCCTGGCGGCCTGCCATGGCGTTGAGAATCTCGGGGTCACCCTGCATCCAGGCGTTATCGATCGTGATGCGTTTGAAACGCCATTTCTGGCCGTCGCGCACCAGCTCGCAATCATAACGGTTCATCAGGAGCGCGTTCTCCGAGCCGCGGCGCGAACCCTGGCGCGGCATGAAATGTTGCGACATGACATAGGCATAAAGCGTCGCCGCATCACCGCTGATTTCGATCTGGAGATTGCTGGGGGTGTGGCTGGTATCGAGCGGCCCGAGAAGCGGAAGAAGCGCATCCACGATGGCCTGGCGGCCAGTGACTTTGGGGAAGACAAGCGCGAGCCTGGCGCCCGCCGGCGTGAAGTCGAAGAGGCAATCTTCGGTGAAGGCCGAGGCCAGGGAATCCGGATCACCATGATCGAGGCCGAAGGCGTAGCGATGCAGCGTGTCAGCAATCTCGTAGCGGTCGGAGGCCAGTTGGGCCAGGTCTGTGCTCATGCGTGGCAGCTTAGGCGTTCGGCATCGTTGCCGTAAAGGCTCGATGACGCGCTGCACAACGAGTCCCGGCCGCGCGTCGCCAGTATGCTCGTGACGTGACGGCTGTGACCGGGCCATAATCTGGTGTGCTGAAAATCGAAAACGTTTCGAAGAAGTTTCGCGCCGGGAACTACGGTGTGCGCGATCTTTCCCTGGAGGCAAAGTCCGGAGTCATCGGGTTGCTCGGGCCGAATGGCGCGGGGAAGACGACGCTGATGCAGATGATCGCGACTCTGACCAGGCCGACGAGCGGCCGCATCCTGTTTC
This sequence comes from Verrucomicrobiota bacterium, assembly GCA_041167425.1. Classification (GTDB taxonomy): domain Bacteria; phylum Verrucomicrobiota; class Verrucomicrobiia; order Chthoniobacterales; family UBA10450; genus AV80. The sequence goes on from JBEEHO010000340.1 coordinate 1,172, forward strand.
ACGGCGAGGACGTGGCGAAACGGCCGAACGAATTGCGGCGGAAGCTCGGCTATCTGCCGCAGGATTTTGGCGTCTACGATAATCTCACGGCGACGGAGTTTCTCAGTTACTTCGCGGCGCTGAAAGGTGTGCTTTCGAAGCAGCGCGTGATGGAAATGCTCGAGAGCGTGAATCTGCACGGCGTGGCGAATCGGACGGTGGGCGGATTTTCCGGCGGAATGAAGCAACGGCTCGGAATCGCGCAGGCGCTGATCAACGATCCCGAGCTGGTGATTGTGGACGAACCGACGGCCGGCCTCGATCCGGAAGAACGGGTGCGATTCCGAAATGTCCTGTCCGAGATCGGCTTTGGGAAACTCGTCATTCTCTCCACCCATATTGTTTCGGATGTGGAATCGATCGCAACCGAGATCGCGGTGATGAAAAATGCTTCGCTTCTCACGATCGCGACACCGGAAACAATGTTGCGGAGATGCGAAGGCCACGTCTGGCAAAGCGTGGTCGCTTCCGGGCAATTCGATCAGCTGCGCACGACGCTCAAGATTTCGAGCGCCGTCCGCAAACCAGACGGAGTGCACATCCGGTTCGTCGGGCCGTCACCGGAGATCGCCGCCACCGCCGCCGAGCCCGAACTGGAAGATGCGTTTCTTTATTTGATGAACTTCGGCAACGCAGATCAACCGCCGGCATGACTGCTTCCCTCTCGCGCATCGGCGCCATCGTCGGCGCGGATTTCCGGATCCGGTTCCGGCGGGTCTCGACCGTGATCGTGTTTCTGTTGCTGAGCGCGTTTGCTTACGTCTGGATTCCCGCGCCTTCCACGGGACGGACGCTGATCCAGATCAACGGCCAGCGCGCCATCTATAATTCGGGAGCGATCGGGTTGGGCACGGCGTCGATCGGCATGATCTTCGTGGGCCTTTTCGGCTACTACGTTATCTCCAACGCGATCCGGCGCGACATCGTCACGCGCTGCGGAATCATCGCCGCTTCCACGCCAATGCGCTCGGGCGAATACCTCCTCGGCAAGTTCTTCGGCAACCTCGCGTTTCTCACGACGTTTCTGGGCGGCTTCATGCTGAGCTCGATGGCAATGCTTCTTGTGCGCGGCGAAGCGCCGTTCGAGCCCGTGGTGTTCGTCGAGCAATACCTGCTCCTCACTCCTGCGGCGATCGTCTTTGTTTCCGCGGTCGCGGTTTTGTTCGAATCGATTCCGTGGCTCTCGGGAAAGTTCGGTGACGTCATCTACTTTTTCCTCTGGAGCATGGTGATCGGCGTTGTGGTCGCGAACGAGACCAGTCACGGCCGGATAAACTGGGCGCGTTGCTTCGATTTCACCGGGTTCGGATTCATGATCGACCAGATGCAGCGGACGCTCCACACGGAGTCGGTCTCGATCGGCTCGTCGTCCTTCGATCCGGCGAAACCGACCATTCTCTTTGCCGGGCTGACCATGACGCGCGAATGGGTCCTGCCACGGGTGATCTCGCTGCTGGCGCCTTTGGCTCTGCTGCCCGTCGCGGCGCTGTTTTTCCACCGCTTTGATCCCGTGCGAACAGGGCGCGTCGCTGGGAAGGGCAACCGGAATTGGATCGGCAAGTTCCAAAATCTTTTCAAACCACTGAGCAGACGCGCGGTGGCACTCATGACGGTTCCGAGCCAGAGCGGTTCGTTCCTTGGCGCGATATGGACGGACGCCGCGCTGACCTTCACCCTCTTTCCGCTGGTGTTCGTCGCGTTCGTCGCCGTCACCATCGTGACTTTCCTCGCGCCTCTCGCCGCGACACTGCAGGTCGTGTTTGCAGCGCTCGCGGTCATTGTCTCGGATGTCGCGACGCGCGATGCGCGCGGCGGAACGACAGCCAGCGTGCGTTCAATCTCGCGTCTGCGCGAAAACTATGTCTGGTGGAAACTCGGTTCCACTTGCGTGCTCAGTCTCCTTCTGTGCGCCGCACCGCTCGTGAGGACGATCCCGCGCGGGCCGGTGGCGCTTGCCGCTCTTTTCTGCGGCATCGTGTTCGTCTCCTCGATGGCGACAGCCCTGGGTGTAATGACCGCGAACCCGAAGACGTTTATCGTCGGGTTCCTGACCTTCTGGTATGTGGTGGTGAACGATCACGGAACGAATGCGATGCTGGATTTCGCGGGCTTCTATGGCCGCTTCACCGGAACGACCATCATGCTCTATGCGGTCATAAGTATGCTGGCGATAGGAGCTGCGCAGTTACTCTACCGCGCGCGGCTGGCCAACGCCTAACGTCGCTCAGATTATTGGCCGATAGCAACGCGCCGCCTAACGTCCAACGTCAAGCAGTTCAACTGCGCAATGCCTGAACCGGATCGATGCGGGCGGCGCGACGGGCGGGAAGGAAACAGGCTATAAACGCGACGGTGACCATTACGATTAAGGCGAATCCAAAAGCGATTGGATCGCGTGGGCCAACTTTGTAAAGCAAATTGCCCATTAACCGAGTGAGCAGCAGGGCGGCGATCCCGCCGAGGAAGATTCCCGCGATTGTCAATCGCAGACCACGCGCAACAACCATTCGTAAGAGATCGGCGGCACCGGCGCCAAGCGCCATGCGCAATCCGAGCTCGCGAGTGCCTTGGGAAACCGAGTACGACATCACGGCGTACAATCCGATCGCGGCTAGGAACAAAGCCATCGCGCCAAAGATCGCGATCAACGTGGTGGCCAGCCGCTGCGTGTAACCCTTACGGTCCACTTGTTCTTGCACACGGAATGGCGCGGTCGGCGCGAGATTAGGATCGAGGGCTTTTACTTCGCGCGCGAGCGCGTTCCTGATCGCACCCGGAGTGGCGCGCGTGCGGACAAGGAGATTATTGCTGACAAAGAAGTTCTGTCGGATCGGCACGTAGAAGAACGGCCTGGGTAACTCCAGCTTGTTCTCGTAGTTCACGTTCCCGGCCACGCCGACAACCTGTAGCCAACGATCCTTAAGCTTAAAGCGCTGCCTGACGGGATCCTTTCCCGGCCAATACTTCGCCGCCATCGTTTCGTTGATGATCGCCACGGGCACCGCGTTCTCGTCATCAGTCCGTTGAAATTCGC
>JBEEHO010000341.1:0-3196 GCA_041167425.1 Verrucomicrobiota bacterium
ACATCGTTGCGCGATCGTTCATTGGCGCCGGCTATTCCGATACGATCACGCCACCCGTCATTCAGCGAAACATCCTTGAGAACCCGGGTTGGTACACCGCCTACACCCCGTACCAGGCAGAGCTCGCGCAAGGCCGCCTCGAAGCGCTGCTCAATTTCCAGACGATGATCACCGATCTGACGGCGCTCGACATCGCCAACGCCTCGCTCCTCGATGAAGCCACCGCGGCCGCGGAAGCGATGACACTCTGCCACGCCGCAGTCTCCGGCCGAACAAGATTTTTTGTCGCGGACAACTGTCATCCGCAAACGATCGAGGTCGTGCAAACGCGTGCGAAACCTCTCGGCCTCGAAGTGGTGGTGGGAGATTTTTCGGCATTCAAATTTGACGACACGGTCTTCGGCGCACTGGTGCAATATCCGGCGACGGATGGCGCGATTTTCGATTACGAATCGTTTGCAAAAGCGGCACACGATGCCGGCGCTCTGCTGGTGATGGCAGCGGATATTCTGGCGCTGACTCTCTTGAAACCGCCGGGCGAAATCGGGGCGGATGTCGCCGTGGGCAGCACGCAACGTTTTGGAGTGCCGCTCGGATTTGGCGGACCGCACGCAGGTTACTTCGCGACGCGCGACGCTTATAAACGCCACATGGCGGGCCGTCTTGTCGGCGTGTCCCACGACACCACCGGGCGGCCCGGATACAGGCTCGCGCTCCAGACCCGCGAACAACACATTCGCCGCGACAAAGCGACGAGTAACATTTGCACCGCGCAAGTCCTCCTGGCCGTGATCGCATCGATGTACGCGGTATACCATGGGCCGCGCGGACTGCGCGCCATCGCCGAACAAGTCCATCACTTCACTAGCCGGTTTGCCGCCGGCCTGGAGGAACTTGGTTTCAATCTCGGCCACAACATGTTCTTCGACACGGTGCGGGTGGACCTCGGCGACAAAGACGCGGACCAAATCCGCCGTCGCGCCGCGGCGCTTGGTTGTAACCTGCGCGATCTCGGCGCGAATTCCGTGAGCGTCTCACTGGACGAGACCACTTCGGAAACAGATCTCGAGATGCTTTGGGGAATTTTCAGCGGTGACAGCAACACTCCGTCAGCGGCCGCGGATTCTGAATCCAGTCTTCCCGATTTCGCCGCGCGAACATCCGCGTACCTGACCCACCCCGTTTTCAACACCCATCACACCGAAACGGAAATGCTGCGCTATCTGCGCCGGCTCGAATCCCGCGATCTCTCGCTCACGACTTCGATGATCCCGCTCGGATCGTGCACCATGAAATTGAACGCGACCGCGGAGATGTTTCCGATCTCGTGGCCGGAATTCGCGAAGCTGCATCCATTCGCGCCCGACGAGCAATCGATCGGCTACCGCGAGATGTGCGCGCAGTTGGAAAATTGGCTGGCGGAGATCACCGGCTTCGCGGCGGTCGCGCTGCAACCGAATGCCGGTTCCCAAGGCGAATACGCCGGGTTGCTCGCGATCCGCGAATATCATGCGTCGCGCGGCGCAGCGCATCGCAACGTCTGCCTCATTCCGACCTCCGCGCACGGCACGAACCCGGCGAGCGCGGTCATGGCCGGGTTTAAAGTGGTGCCGGTGGCGTGCCTGAAAGATGGCGATATCGATCTGGCGGATCTGCGCGCCAAAGCCGACACGCACAAAAACGACCTCGCCGCGCTGATGGTCACCTACCCTTCCACGCATGGCGTTTTTGAAACCACCATCCGCGACATTTGCGAGATCGTTCATTCTCACGGCGGGCAGGTTTACATGGACGGCGCGAATATGAACGCGCAGGTCGGGCTCTGCCGCCCCGGCGACATGGGCGCGGATGTTTGCCATTTGAATTTGCACAAGACGTTTTGCATCCCGCACGGCGGCGGCGGCCCGGGGGTTGGACCGATCGGCGTCGCCCCGCATCTCACAAAGTTCCGGCCGGCTCTCTCCTCAATCGGAAATCCGAAATCCGAAATGCGCAATGCCGTCGGTCCCGTCACCGCAGCCCCGTACGGCAGCGCCAGCATTCTCACCATCTCATGGATGTACATCCGCATGATGGGCGCCGAAGGGCTGACCGAAGCGACCAAGATCGCGATCCTGAATGCGAACTACATCGCGAAACGGCTCGACCGCTTTTTCCCGGTTCTTTTCAAAGGGAAACGCGGGCTGGTCGCGCACGAGTGCATTCTCGATTTACGCCAATGGAAAAGCGCGGGCGTGGAAGTGGAAGACGTGGCCAAGCGCCTGATGGATTATGGATTTCACGCCCCGACCGTTTCGTGGCCGGTGGCCGGAACGATGATGGTCGAACCGACTGAGAGCGAATCGAAAGCGGAACTGGATCGTTTTTGCGACGCGATGATTTCCATTCATGGCGAAATCGAAGCGGTCGCCTCGGGGAAAGCCGACCGGCAGAACAACGTCTTGAAAAATGCGCCGCACACCGCGCAGCAGGTTATTTCGGATAGCTGGGACCGGCCCTACTCGCGGGAGCAGGCGGCATATCCGGCGCCCTGGACGCGCGAGCATAAATTTTGGCCGGCCGTCGCTCGCATCGACAGCGTTTACGGCGACCGAAATCTCATGTGCTCCTGTCCGCCGATGGAAGCGTTCGCCGAGTAGCTAATCCGAGCGCGTCGATACTCTGCCTGTCATCCCGAGCCGCGCAGGCGGCGAGGGACCACACAGTCGCAGTGACACGCATAGAAGAAGCCGCTTCGCGATCTACGAAGTACGGGGTGTCGAAGGCGTCCCTCTTTTCTTAGTGTGATCTGAGAGCGACTGTGAGGTCCCTCGCCGTCTGCGCGGCTCGGGATGACACGTCAGGTTGCGCGCGAACCTTGGAACATGGGAGCCCGTTCCGTTACGATTGCTCGGACGCCAGTTCGGGTGTGCCAGCAACCCGAGTCGGCACGTGGCGAAGCGCCGTTCCCTGCGTTTCATCAGCAGCGGCTTCGCCGGCCTCGTGATATTCGGCGTCGCCGTTCACCTGCCAGAGATCGTAAAGCTTCGTGTCTGCCAGGATATTTTCCACGCACAACATCGCGGTCATCATGGCGTGATCCTGGTTGTTGTATTTGTGCATCCCATTGCGGCCGATGAGGTGCAGGTTCGGGAAACGCGCGTCCAATTCCTCGCGGACGGTGTTCACGTTGCGGGCGTAATGGTCGTCGTAAACG
>JBEEHO010000342.1:0-11933 GCA_041167425.1 Verrucomicrobiota bacterium
TCGCGCTTTCGAATTTTTTCCCAGATCCGCCAGCCGATCGCAAACAGGATCAAGGCCAGCGGCATGTCCGTGCGGACGAGTGTCGCCAGACGCGGCGAGAACAAATTAAGACCGAACGCACAGGCCGCGATTAATGCGGGAGCGCGGCCGTAGATCGAAGCGGCTCGCGCGACGAATCCGAGGAGCACCAGTCCCGCGAGAAAAGAGGGAAGCCGCCACGCGACTTCCCATGATCGAAGCACGGCAAACAGCCCGGCAGAAAACCAGCCGACGAGCGGCGGCTTGGTCGCGACCCATCCATTCGGGGTGTGCTGGTAAATCCAATGTCCCTGCTTCACCATCTCGAGCGAGGTGAACGCTTGTTTCGCCTGGTCGTAATCTTCGAGCTGCCAGGGCAAATTTATCGCGGCGAACAAAATCAGGATGAGCGCGATGGCGAACCGGAAAACGCTTTTGCGCTCCAGAAAAATAGCTTGAGCCGGGGACTCCATCTCGCAGCGCAGCGGCTCAATCCCGCCAAAGAATGGCGCGCACTGGCCCGGCGTCACCGCCGGCAATCTTCAAGGGCAACGCTGAGAAATGGTAAATTCCCGCCTCGACCTCACTCAAGTCGAGCGACTCGACGATGGCGACGCCCGCCGCCGCCAGCGCGTAATGATTGGTTAACTTTTTTGCCTCGATCGCATCAACCGACGGCAGATCCAGCCCGATCAATTTCACCTTCCGCTCCCGCAGCCAGGGTGGCACATCGGTTGCAATAACCGGAATCCATTCCGGAAAAACTTTCGAATCCTTCCAAACTCCTGTCTTCAGCAGAAGCCTGGGCGCTCCCTCGAGCGAAGCCGACACGCCGGCCAGATCCGCAATCCCTATTTGCCGTGTCCGATCGACGCCCGCCCCACCAAAGATGTGCGTCAGGTCACAGACGACCGCCTCGCCCACGTACGTCTCCAGCGGCATCCTTTCAATCGTGTCGCCGTTTTGATCGAAGTGGAAGGTCGCATCGGCGTGAGTTCCATTGTGCACGCCCATATTGACCGCACCGACATTGACCGTCGCGCCTTCCGCCATCTTCCATTTCAACTCGAAGTGAAACGGGGTGTCGCCCGGCCATGGCGCCAGGGTATTTGAAAGCGCGCGTGAAATATCGAATATCTTCATCACTCGGCTCGCTCAGTCCGGTTTAGTTCATCGACCACGGCGCGCGCCGCTGTCGCGCTCGCGCCGCTCTCGCCCAGTTTGGCAATGATCGCGGCGAACTCGGAACTCATCATTTCCCGCGCAGCCTGGTCGTTCATTAATTTCAGGACCGCTTTCGCTATCGTCTTCGGGCGGGCCTCGTGCTGGATGAATTCGGGGATGATTTCGCGGCCGGCAAGAACATTCGGCATGCCGAGGTATTTGGTTTTCAAGACGAGACGCGCCGCAAAATAAGTCGGCCACGAAACCTTATAGACCAGCACGAACGGCAGCCGGAAATACGCCGCCTCCAGGGTCGCGGTTCCGGATGCGACCATGCCGGCACGAGCGCGTTGCATCGTTCCAGCGGCATCTCCCGTGACAATCCGGACGCGTTCGCGCAGAGACGATGCGCCTGACATTCGCCCAATTTCCAATGCGAGCGGTTCCGACGCAGCCGCCGCTTCGAAGCGAAGCTCAGCCCGCTGGCTTCCAATTTCACGCGCGGCTTCCAACATGATCGGGAAAATTTTGCGGACTTCGCGCAAACGGCTACCGGGGAAAAGCCCAAGCAAATCCGGCTGACGTTGTTCGCCGCTCCGTAATGTAGCGAGGTTCTGAATCATCGGATGGCCGACGAAAACGGTGCGCAATCCCGATTTGTTATAGAGCTCCGCCTCAAACGGAAAGATGCACAGCATCAGGTCAAGGAATCGGGCCATCTGGCGAATTCGTCCGCGGTTCCACGCCCATACCTGCGGACTGATGTAATAAATTATCCTGACCTTGCGAGATTTTCTCCGCAGCGCGCGGGCGAGTCGCAAATTGAATCCCGGGTAATCGATCAGAATCACGGCATCGGGTTCGATCGCTGCGATTTCATTCAGCGCATCCTGAAATTGTTCCCGGAAATATCCGATCCGCTTCACCACTTCCCAAAGGCCGACCACTGCCGCGGAGTCGCTCCAGTTCATGAACGCATCACCCGCGACCGCCTGCATTTTTGGCCCGCCGCGGCCGGCGAATTTCAGATCGGGCACAAGCTCATGCAAAGCGCGCATCAAGGCCGCGCCGTGTTCGTCGCCGCTGGCTTCGCCCGCGACCAGATAGATGCGCTTAGACACGCGGAGCGGAGTCGATTCGTTTCGTGATCTCGACGGCCAACTCGAGCGCGGCCGCGGCTTGGAAGCCCGAGACTTTGGGAGCGCGGCCGGTTTGGGCACATTCGATGAAGGAAGCGAGCTGGCGCTTGAGCGGCTCTTCCCGCTCGATTTCGACTTCTTCGCGCGTAATCCCCTCCGCCGTGCGCCGGTGCATTTCGCCGCTTTGATTTTGGTAATCGAGCGACAGATAAGCGTTCTCCTGGAAGACGCGAATCTTCCGCATCTGTTCGGGGCTGATCCGGCTCGAGGTGATGTTTGCCACACAGCCGTTTTCAAAACGCAGCCGCGCATTCGCGATGTCTTCGCCGTGCCCCATCACCGCGACACCAACGGCGTCGATCGTCTGCACCGGCGACCGCACCAGATGCAAAATGATTTCGAGATCGTGGATCATCAAATCGAGCACGACCCCGATGTCAGTGCTGCGGTTCGGATAAGGCGCGAGCCGATGCGCCTCGATGAAGCGCGGGTTCGTCAGGTGTTTTTCCAAGGCGCTCAGAACGGGATTGAAACGCTCGACGTGGCCCACTTGCAACACCAGCCCGCGCGCGGCCGCAAGCTCCGCCAGGGCGGTGGCGTGCGCGGTGTTCTCCGTAATCGGTTTTTCGATCAGGAGATGTTTGCCGCGCGTCAGCAATTGGTGCCCGATATCGAAGTGCGTGTGGGTAGGTGTGGCGATGGAAGCGGCGTCAACCTGCTCCGAAAATTCTTCGAGGGACGCCGCGGCCATGACGCCAAACTTTTCCGCAAGCAGGCGCGCCGTCTCAAAATTGGTGTCCAGGATAGCGGTGAATTGCGCGGCCGGAAGTTCCGCGTAAAGGCGGGCATGATTTTTCCCGATATGTCCGACTCCCACCACGCCCACTCGAAGCTTTTTCATTTCGGAGCTTTCAGCGCGGCGTTTTGCAAAAACCATTCGTAGGTCCGTGCGATCCCTTCACGCAACCCGATGGTATGGCGCCATCCCAGCTCGTGCAGTTTCGAAACATCGAGAAGTTTGCGCGGTGTCCCATCCGGTTGGTTCGTGTCCCAGGTCAGATCGCCCTGGAATCCGACGACATCGCAAATCAATTCCGCCAATTCGCGAATGGAGATGTCTTCGCCGCAGCCGACGTTAATAATTTCCGGGCTGTCGTAATTCTCGAGCAGGAAAACGCAGGCCGCGGCCAGATCGTCGACATGCAGAAATTCGCGGCGCGGCTTTCCCGAGCCCCAGACCACGAGCTCGCGATCTCCCTTACTTTTCGCCTCATGCGCTTTGCGCAGAAGAGCAGGCAGTACATGGGCCGAGAGCAAATCGAAATTGTCGTTAGGCCCGAATAAATTCGTCGGCATCGCCGGGATGAAGTTGTCTCCGTACTCGCGAGCATAGGACTGGCAGAGTTTTATGCCCGCGATCTTCGCAATGGCATAGGCCTCGTTGGTCGGTTCGAGCGGACCCGTCAGAAGCGCGCTTTCGGGGATCGGCTGCGGCGCGTGCTTCGGGTAAATGCAGGAGCTGCCGAGGAACAGAAGTTTGCGCGCACCCGTCTCGTGAGCGGCCCGGATGACGTTGTTCTGGATCTGAAGATTATCGAGCAGGAATTCCACGGGCTGGTCGTTGTTGGCCTTGATGCCGCCCACTTTGGCCGCCGCAAACACGACCACGGCCGGCCTCTCCGCCGCGAAAAAACGATCGACGTCAGCTTCATTTCTCAGGTCCAGCTGGGCGCGATCGCGCCTGACCAGATTCGTGAAACCGTCGTGCTCCAGCTTGCGGAGAAGCGCGCTTCCGACCAGACCCCGATGCCCGGCGACAAATATTTTTTCGGATTTTTCCACGGCCGGTCGGATGACTGCGGTTTACCATTTTCTTTTTTGCGCTAATGCGCAATCCTCCTTTCGTGGGAAAAAACGGAGCGCGGCTCGGGGTTCAAAAAACGTACAAGCTGTTTATCGGCGGAAAGTTTGTCCGCGGAGAAAGCGGCCGTCTTCTGGCGGCGCGCGGAAACGATCGAACCCTCCTCGCGAATTATTGCCGCGCTTCCCGAAAGGATTTTCGCGATGCTGTCACTTCGGCGCGCGGCGCGTTTGGCGGCTGGTCCAAACAGAGCGCTTATCTGCGCGGCCAGATTTTATATCGTGCCGCTGAAATGCTGGAGATGCGCGAAGGCGAACTGCGTGCGGAACTGGCCCGCGGTGGTGGACGGCCTGCGGACGGGCGCGCTGAGGTCGAGCAAGCGATCGATCGTCTCGTGCATTACGCCGGGTGGACCGACAAGTTCAGCCAGATTTTCAGCGCCGTGAATCCGGTCGCGAGCTCGCATTTCAACTTCACCATGCCGGAGCCGACCGGTGTGGTGGTGATTGTGTGCCCGGATGAGCCTCCCCTTCTCGCGCTGGTCTCGCTCCTCGCGCCGGTCATCCTCGCGGGGAACACGGCGATCGTCCTCGCGTCCGCGAAAAGTCCGCTGCCGGCGCTCACGTTTTCCGAGATCATCGCCACGAGCGATTTGCCGGGAGGCGTGGTCAATATTCTGGCGGGCGATCGCGCGGAACTGGCGCCGCATTTCGCGAGTCACATGGACGTGAACGCCATCGTCGATGCGTCCGGCGACGAGAAGATCGGCCGCGAACTGCAACGTGGCGGCGCGCTCAACGTCAAGCGATACGTTCGCCGTGACCTGGAACGGGCCGAGTGGAAAGGTCGCGAAGCGGAAAATCCGTATTGGATTCTGGACACGGTCGAAATGAAAACGGCGTGGCATCCGATCGGGCTGTGATGCGAAGTGCGCGCGCTGCTTCTTGTTCTCGATAGCGTCGGCCTCGGCGGCGCGCCGGACGCGGCGGAGTATGGCGATGCGGGCGCGAACACGCTTGGCCACATTTTCGAGCGCGTCGCCAGCTTGCGCCTGCCGAATCTCTGCCAGCTCGGATTGGCGGAATTGATTGCAACACCGGAGGGATTTCCCGGGCCCGGACGCCTGCCTTTCTACGCGGCGAGTTACGGGAGGATGCAGGAAAGTTCTGCCGGCAAGGATACCACGACGGGCCATTGGGAAATAGCGGGCGTGGTTCTCGAAGAACCTTTCGCGGTCTACGAGCGGTTTCCAGACGAACTCGTGCGCGCGATTGAGCGCGAGGCCGGCGTGGAATTCATTGGCAACTACGCTTGCAGCGGCACGACAATTCTGGCCGAGCTCGGAGCGGAACACGTCCGGACTGGCAAACTAATCCTTTACACGTCGGCCGATTCCGTCCTCCAGATTGCGGCCCACGAAGAAGTGGTGAGAGTCGATCGGCTCTACGATGTCTGCACGGTCGCCAGGCAGCAGGCCGATCGTTTTCGGATCGGCCGTGTCATCGCGCGCCCGTTCACCGGGCCGGAGGGAAACTTTACGCGCACCTCGCGCCGCCATGATTTTTCCATGGAACCGCCGCGCACGGTTCTGAATGCAATCAGCGAACAGGGTCTGCCGGTAATCGGGGTCGGAAAAATAAGCGACATCTTCGCGGGCCAGGGCGTGACGGAATCGTTCCCGACAAACGACAATGCGGACGGCATGACACGCATCGCATTAATCTGGGACAGCCTCGAGACGGGACTTGTCTTCGCCAATCTGGTCGACTTCGACATGCTGCATGGGCATCGCCGGGACACCGCGGGCTATGCGGACGCCTTGGAGCAATTTGATCGATGGCTGGGCGAATTCATTCCCCACATCTTGCCGGACGACCTTTTCATCATCACCGCCGATCACGGCAACGACCCCACCTACTCCGGAACAGATCACACGCGCGAGCAGGTCCCTCTTCTCGTGTTGCACCACGGCGAAACCCGCGATCTTGGGACGCGCAAAACTTTTGCCGACATAGCCGCGACCCTGGGCGATTACTTCGCTCTGGCGGATCGTTGGCCAATTGGAACTTCGTTTCTGGCCCGAACTGCCGGCGTGAAAGCCCCCTGAGTGAGCCATGGAAACTGATGATTTTGAAGGCATTAAAATAGCTGTAAGGCGACTGCGAACTCCGTTGCCCTAATTCGGGGTGAACCAAGCGCGCGACCGGAAATCTAAAATGCACATCCCGACTCTCATTGAAAAAAAACGCGAAGGTAAGGAGCTCACTGAGGAGGAAATCGCTCATCTGATCTCCGGGTTCACGCATGGTGAAATCGCGGATTACCAGATGAGCGCATGGGCCATGGCGGTTTTTTTCCGCGGAATGACGCCGGCCGAAACCCAGCACCTGACCAAGGCCATGATGGAGAGCGGCCGCGTGCTGGAATATCCGGCCGGCACTCCTCCGAAAGTCGACAAGCATTCGACGGGCGGCATCGGCGACAAGATCTCGCTCGTCCTCGCGCCCTTGCTGGCCTGCGATGAAGTCTGGGTCCCGATGATTTCTGGTCGCGGGCTCGGCATTACCGGCGGCACGCTCGATAAACTCGAGAGCATTCCGGGATTCAACGTCCATATCGACGAACGCCGCGCGCTCGCTCAGCTGCAAAGCATTGGCGTTTTCATGATCGGGCAAACCGCCGACATCTGTCCTGCCGACAAAAAACTTTACGCTTTGCGCGACGTAACCGGCACGGTTTCTTCACAACCTTTGATCGTGGCCAGCATCATGAGCAAAAAACTGGCGGAGAATCTCGATCGGCTCGTGCTCGACGTGAAGTTTGGAAGCGGCGCGTTCATGAAGACGCGGCAGGAAGCCAAACAGCTTGCGGCTTCAATGACCGAGGTGGGAAAACTAATGGGCGTAAAGGTCACTCACCTTCTCAGCCCGATGGACGAGCCGCTCGGCCGCGCAGTCGGTAACGCCCTCGAAGTCGCCGAATGCGTCGAGATTCTGCAAGGCGGCGGGCCATCAGATGTGGTCGAGCTCACCCTCGACCTGGCGGCGCAGATCTCCACCACCCCGCGGGCCACGCTGGCCCGTTGGATTTCCGATGGGACGGCCTGGCGAAAATTTATCTCGTTGGTTTACGCGCAGGACGGCGACGCATCTTCGCTGGAGAAAATCAGCGAGGTGCACCGCGCGCCGGTCATTCGCCCTTTGCTGGCACAATCATCTGGGACGGTGAAAAAAATGGACGCCGAAACAATCGGACGCGCCTCCCTCTTTCTCGGCGGCGGTCGCCAGACCGCGGATGACACCATCGATTTTGCCGTGGGCCTTACCGGGATCAAGAAAATCGGGGAGCGGGTGGAAGCGCAGGAGCCGTTGCTCTTCGTCCACGCGCGCACGGAGCAAGCGTTGCTCTCCGCCCTGCCCCTTTTGGAAAAAGCTGTCGAGATCGGTTCCTAGAAAATCCGGCAAAAAAATGCCGGTTCGGTAAAGGGCCGGGGCCTGAAGAAAATCAGTTATTCATACAGGCGTGGCAACCCTGATCGTGGGTGCCCCTTGCTTCCAATCCGCATCGGGAAAACAATCCTTGGCTTTCTCAAGACCGCCCCAGGTCGCGAACAACGCCGCGGCATGCTGATCGATCTGCGCATGATTGAGAGGCCAGCCTTGCCGGCTTCCCGGAAACACGATGTAGATAATTCCATGCCCCGTACCCCCGTTTTTCGGGCTTGAGGGAAGACCAAGCGCAGCGGCCAGCGCGATCGATCCTTCACCGATTTTGCTTGCGGGCCCGGCATCGGCGTAGATCGCATAATCGTAGTCGTTCTGGTCCGGCCGGATGACTACGCCGAAGTCCCCCAGTTTCGCGCCCATGCCAAGTTTGCCGGGAAGGACGAAGAAATTCACCGACTCGGCATCCACGTAACGGCGCGGATCGTCCGCATCCTTGGAAGAATCCTGGAGAGAGGTCGTGGAAATGTAAAAGCCCGGCGCCGGATCTGACTTCGATTGAATGATCGGCTTGCCGCTCGGCTTGCCGTTGTCCGTGACGAGCGCCCACCAATTCCCCAGCCGTCCGGCGTTGCCCAGATAGTCCAGGCCCGAACGGTTATCTGGGTGGTAAGCGCGGTAGGCGCCGTCGGCGTCAATCATTAACCCCGATTCGTAGAAGAAAGCGGAATCATCGCCCTGGAGGGAATTGATGTCCGAATAACCGATGCGTCTGAGTAGTTTTAGGTTTGGCATAGGGGCGCACTCTCATTTTTCTATTAATTGTCTGGCAGGTGACGATTCGTTAGGCCGGCGTGGCCATCGGACGCGAAGGCAACTTCAAAGAGCGCGGATGGAGGTTCCGGTTGGGGCGGCATGGCTACGAGAAGCAGCTGAACCGCGAGCATGTTTTCAAGCTCCTCCCAAGACAAGAAAATTCGGATGGAGAGACCAGTGGAACGTTGAGCTGTCCCGTGGCTTGTTCCACAGTTCGAAATGAACCGACGGGAGCCGGGCGAGATCCTGGCCTACTGGCTGGTGCCGGCGAAACCGGCGCGCGACTATTTCTCTTCCGCGATCGCCGGGCTCGCGTCCCGGTTTGAAGCACCGATCTTTGAACCACACGTGACGATCTACGCGAGCAGGAAAAAAGACGAAACGGCGGTTGAGGTGTTGAATGATGTCCTCGCCCGCTGCGATCTCTCCGCGGTCCGGCTTTCCGTTCGCGAGATTCAATGCTCGGATGAATTTACCAAAACCGTCTTTGTCCAATTCGAGCCAGCCCAGAAGCTCCTGCGCTTAAGCCGCGCATTCCAAAACGCGTCGGCTGGGCATGACGAATATCAACTCAATCCGCACCTCAGCTTGATTTATAAAAAGATGACGCCATCTGCCAGGATCGAACTGGCGAATTCGATTCGTCTGCCTTTCACTGAAGTGATCTTCGATTCCGTGCAGGCCATTGTTTGCCCAAGACCGATTAGATCGCGCGAGGATGTGGAGGGCTGGCGCGTCGCTGCCGCGCGGACGCTGACGGCATGAAGACGAAAATTTTTGGTGAGCATGACGAGGCAACCATCGCGCAAATCGATCGATGTGTAGCGGCCGGGGGCGAGCGTGCGGTCTTGTGCGCCGATGGTCACAAAGGCTATGCGCAACCGATCGGTGGCGTCGTGGCCTACAGGAATAAGATTTCGCTTTCGGGTGTGGGATTCGACATCGCCTGCGGGAACCTCGCCATCCGCACGGACGCAACCCGCGCGCAAATTGCGCCGATGATGGAAGAGATCATGAACGACGTCGTGCGGGATATTTCATTCGGCGTCGGCCGGACGAGCAAGACGCGAATCGATCACGAGTTATTTGAAGATGCCGCCTGGAGTTTGCGTCCTTTGGCTCAGCTGAAGCAAAGCGCCGCGGCACAACTCGGCACGGTCGGCGGCGGCAATCATTACGTCGATATCTTCGCCGACGAGGCAGATCGCATCTGGGTGGGCGTGCATTTTGGCTCGCGCGGGCTCGGGCATAAGACGGCCACCCATTTCCTGAAAGAGGCCGGAGGCAAAGATGGAATGGACGTGCCGCCGACGGTTGTTTCGGACGCTTCGCCGCTGGGCGAGGATTACATCGCCGCCATGACGCTGGCCGGGCGTTACGCCTACGCGGGCCGGGAAGCGGTAGCGCGGCATGTCGTGCGCGGAATCCTCCGCGCGCAGGCCATGGAGGAAATCCACAATCATCACAACTTCGCGTGGCGAGAGGAACACGAAGGCGAGCGCTACTGGGTCGTGCGCAAGGGCGCGACGCCTGCCTTTCCCGGGCAAAAAGGTTTTGTCGGCGGAAGCATGGGCGATGACGCGGTCATCGTGGAAGGGATCGATTCTCCTCTCTCGCGGGAAGCGCTTTTTTCCACGGTGCACGGAGCGGGGCGAGTCATGTCGCGCACGGCGGCGAAAGGCCGCTTCGTCAAGGTGGACGGCAAACGGATTCGCATGGAAGGACTCGTTAGGCACGACGCAATGATGAAGTGGATCGGAGACAAAGGCGTCGTCCTGCGCGGCGGCGATCTCGATGAAGCGCCGCAGGCTTACCGGCGGCTGCCGGACGTGCTGGCCGCCCACGCCGGGACGATAAAGATTTTGCATACGTTAAAGCCGCTGGGCGTGGCGATGGCGGGGCATGACATCGTCGATCCGTACAAAGACTGAGAACCCATTGAGCGAGCGGGCGATTGAGTGATTGAGTGATTTTGGGCTGCACGTAACTTTGATCGCTCAGTCACTCAATCACCGCTTACCTAATGGACCACATCGTCGGCATCGATCTCGGCACCACGAATTCGCTCATCGGCGTGATGGACGCCGGATTTCCGATTCTGATCGCGGATGTAAATGGGGCGCGGCTGAGTCCGTCGGTTGTCAGTTTTCCGAGCGAGGGCGAATCGCTGGTGGGACAGGCCGCGGCGCGGATGCGGGCACTGAAGCCGGCCCAGACAATTTATTCCATCAAGCGCTTCATTGGCCTGCGCGGCGACGAACTGCGTGAGGACGATGCGGATGTTTCGTACGCAATCGAACGACAGAGCGGACAACCGCTTCGCGTAGTCGCAAATGACAACCGCTATTCTCCAGAGGAAATTTCCGCGCTGATTTTGCAGAAGCTGAAAGCGGATGCGGAAACGGCGCTGGGCCATTCCGTCTCGAGAGCTGTGATTACGGTGCCGGCTTATTTTAACGATGCGCAACGGACCGCGACGAAGCGCGCCGGCGAGCTCGCGGGTTTTACGGTCGAGCGCATCGTGAACGAGCCGACGGCCGCGGCCCTGGCCTACGGGCTCGACAAGTTGCAAAGCCGATCGAAGATCGCGGTCTACGATCTCGGCGGGGGCACGTTCGACCTTTCGATCCTGGAACTGAACAATGGCGTTTTCGAAGTGCTCTCGACCAATGGAAATACGCGCCTCGGTGGCGACGATATCGATCGGGCATTGCTCGATTCCATTTCGAATATCGACGAGCGAAAACCGGCAGGATCAGCTCGACTCGCAGAAGCGCTCATCTCCGCCAAACATCGGCTCTCCACGGATGAAACCACTTCGATCGATCTTCCATTTTTTGAAGACGCGAAGAGTTTGCATCTCGATTTGACGCGGGAAGAGCTGGAAAGAATCGCGCGGCCGATCATCGAGAGGACGCGAGGCCATTGCCTGCGTTCGCTCGCGGACGCGAAGATGACGCCGGCTGATCTGGATGAAGTGGTGCTCGTTGGCGGGGTCACCCGAATGCCGCTGGTGAGGAAATTCGTCGCCGAGATTTTTGGGCGAGAGCCGAACACTTCGCAAAACCCGGATGAAGCGGTTGCCATCGGCGCCACCATCCAGGCCGGCATTTTAGCCGGGGCGGTGCGCGAGGTGGTGCTGCTGGATGTCACGCCGCTGTCGTTAGGCATCGAGACGTTCGGTGGATTCATGAATGTGATCATTCCGCGCAACTCGACGATTCCGATCAAGGCCGGCGAAATGTTTACCACGGCCGTGAACAATCAGAGGTCGATGTCGATCAAAGTGCTCCAGGGCGAACGCGAAATGGCGCGCGATAACTGGCCTCTCGGGCAATTCGAGATCGCATTCGAGCCGGCGCCGAAAGGCGTCCCTCGCGTGGGCGTTCAATTCGAGATCGATGCGAACGGAATTCTGCACGTTCTCGGGCGCGACACCAAGACGGGCGCGGAAAAAACGGTGGAGATCAACAGCGCGGTCGATGTCTCGGA
>JBEEHO010000343.1:0-12003 GCA_041167425.1 Verrucomicrobiota bacterium
CGCATTTCGTGAATGAGATCCCGCATCTTGTTTGGTGACGTGGGGAAATTCTTGAGGCGACCCACCCCGATCTGACTGTGACGCCAGAATGCAGTCGGCCCCGTGGTCCACAGCAGCGAAACCGCAAAAAGAACGACGACTACCGGAATAATTGCGACGCGCCAGGACCGCGACTGACGGGCGCCGACAAAAGACGCAGCGCAGCCGACCGTGCAAAGCAGGATCGTGGCTATTTTCCAAACGCCGGGCGCGGAAAACATCGGCATGAAGCCAAATCCGCCCGCTAACGAACCAAGCAATGCCCCGGCGGTATTCCATCCGTAAGCAGCGCCAGTCTCGATGCCGACACGCTCCCTTCCGCGACCAAGGAGCGCGATGAGCAATGGAAATTGCAGGCCGGCCATGAAAGCCGCCGGAAAAACGACAATCAAGCAGAGCGCGCCCCAGGCAAGAACATGACCGTAAAATCCGAGCGTGCCCATTGGCCATAAAAGCATCGCCACAGCGGCAATCCGGTCGCCCAGCGCGTACGGTAACGCGAGAAAGAGTGCCTCGGCGGCGCAAGTGAATGCAAAAAAATTCCACGAGGCCGGACGCTGCGTTTTCGCCCCGGCGTAAGCAACGCCACCCATTCCAATCCCGAGCAACGCGACGGCGAGAACCAATCCAAAGCAGAATGTGGTGCTGCCCAAAATCGGACTCATCATTCTGTACCACACCATCTCCATCAGAAAGAATGCAAACCCGACGAGGCCAGCCGCCACCAGGACGAAAATCGGACGGACGCGCGGACCGTTTCCGCTTTCTTCCTCCCTTGCCGGTTTCGAGGCAGGCACAGCCGGCATCGATTTTGAAAGATAAAGGGCGAGTAGAGCGACGCCGATGTTGAGCGCGGCGGCCATCCACAGCGTTGCCCGATTACCGAAATTCTCGAAGCAATAGAACGTGCCTGCCATCGCGCCGGCCACTGCGCCGAGCGTATTAGCTCCGTAGAGAAGGCCAATCGAGCGACGCGCGTCATCCTCCCGGGCCACCACCGCGCGCACGGCCGCTGGCAAAGTTCCTCCCATGAGGAAAGTGGAAATTCCGATGATCAGCGCCGCCAAAACCAATCGAACCATTGTGCCGGGAACGAGTCCCATGGCCTCCGTTCCGCCAAACGCAATGTAGAGATGACGCGCGGCCCAGATCATGATGGGTGTGAGGGCCGCGGTTATCGCAATCAAAATTTCCAGGCGCGCGTAGAATGCCAGAGGATGCGTTTTTCCTTCTGAGCGACGGCCAAGAATGATGCTGCCAAATCCCAGTCCCGCCATAAAGATACCGAGCACCGCCGCAGTCGCGGCCGTGGAGGCGCCAAAGATCAGCCGGAATTCCCGCAGCCAGGTCGTCTGATAGATCAGCGCGCAAAAGCCGGAGGCAAAAAGGAGCACCGGAACGCTACGGCGAGCAAATGAATGCGGCGGGAAAATCACGTGCGAAAGGTGACCTTGGAGTGGGCGTCCAGTTCGATCAATGCTTCTCTTCTCGCGGAGCCCCTTTTTACCCTCGCCGCGGGTCGCGCGAAAGATCGGCCCGCTTCGCTCACCAATATGGCTACATTTGCGATGCCGCCATTCGACGCGATCTTTTCTTTTATGTTTACCGGCCTGATTGAAGAAGTGGGCAGTGTGCTGGCGCTCCTGGCTGGAAAAGGCGGTCCCAAACTTCAGATCGTAGCGCCGCGCATCACCAAAGAAATTCACCTGGGAGATAGTGTCGCGGTTAACGGTTGCTGCCTCACCGTCGCGGGCCGCAGTGAGGATCAGCTCACTTTTGATCTGCTCGAAGAGACTTTGAGCCGGACAAATTTGGAAGCACTGCACCGTGACAGCCCCGTTAATCTCGAGCGCGCTCTCGCCGCTCACGCCCGCCTCGGCGGTCATTTTGTCCAAGGCCACGTGGATTGCTCCGCGCGCATCCTGGCCTCCGAAGAGAGTGGCGCGGACCAACGGCTCGAGCTCGAACTGCCCGCCGAGTTTGCGCATTATGTCGCCAGCAAGGGTTCCATCGCAGTTAACGGAGTCAGCCTGACCGTCGCGGAATTGCGTCCGGAAAGTTTCGTGGTCTGGGTCATCCCGCACACCCGAGCGCAGACAAATCTCGGCGCCGCGCGCCCTGGTGAACTGGTCAACCTTGAGTTCGATCTCATCGCAAAATATCTGGAGCGAATGCTCGATCGCAACGCCGTTCGCTCGGAATGACGAACGCGTCGAATCCGCAAATCGTCGGCGTGATTTCTTCTCGCGCAGATTTTCGTAGCGCGGTCAGAATGCGAACTCCGCCCGATTTTTTCGAGTTGCGGTTGGATGCCGCCGCGACACGACTTGAAGAAATCAGGGGCGCGATCGGGAAGCTGCAAGCGCCGCTGATCATTACGGCGCGCCATCCCCGGGAAGGCGGTTTCAACGAACTATCTTCCCGGGAGCGCCACGATTTGCTTCGAGAATTTCTGCCGCACGCAACCTGCGTGGACATCGAAATGCGCTCGGGCCGTCCGCTCGCAGCCATACTTGAGGAAGCCCGCAGGAAAGACGTCCGCACGATCATTTCCTTTCACGATTTCACGGCCACGCCCAGCCGCGCGCGACTCGATGAAATCGCGCGCCGGGCCCAATCGTTAGGCGCGGATTTTCTCAAGATCGCCACGCGGGTCGATACGGCGGTCGAACTAAACAGGCTGCTCGATTTCTATGAGCGGCACGGTCGCCAAATGAGAATTGCTGCCATGGGGATCGGCCGGCTTGGGCGAATCTCACGCCTCGAATTCGCCCGCCGCGGCTCCGCCTTGAACTATGCGTACCTCGCGGCGCCCCAAACTGCGGGTCAGTTTTCCATCGCACAACTTCGGCGTGCGGTGAAATAAAATTCCCGCGCGGGTTAGTCCTCTTGCCGGGCCTTCCAAGGGTATATGTTCAGGAAGCTATCTTTCCACCAAACGTCATGGCCGATTCCGTTGCATTCCCAGACGAGGTCCCGGTGATGCCGCTTCCCGGCGCGCTTCTCTTTCCGCACGCCCTGTTGCCGCTTCACATTTTTGAGCCGCGCTACCAGGAAATGCTCGAACACGCCTTGAGCGAGCGTCGCATGTTTTGCGTCGCGCTGATCAAGCCGCAGCGGGCTGAATGGAAATCGACGGCCGATTTCTTTCATGTCGCCGGAATTGGCTTGATCCGCGCCTGCGTGGGTCGCGGCGATGGCACCTCCAATTTGATTTTGCAGGGACTGCGCCGCGTTCGCTTCTCTGCCTTCGAACAGAACAGTCCGTTCCCGATTGCCCGCATCGCGCCGCTTGAATCCGAGACGACAGCATCGGTGGAGACCGATGCCCTCGGCGCCAAAGTGCTCGAGCTTTATTCCCGGATCAAAGAGAGTGGCCGCCCGTTGCCCGAGAAACTGGACCGGTATCTTTCCCACCTTAACGATACCGAGATGCTCGCCGACCTCATGGCGGCTACTTTCATTAACGACCCGCTGCGGCGGCAGCAAATCCTCGAAGAACTTTCCGTGAATCAACGGCTCCGGCTCGTGATTCAATATCTCCGCGAAGAGACTGGCAGCGCGGCGGCGTGATCCTGTCGCCGGACTTCGCACAGCAAAGCGGCTACACCGCCTTGAGCCGCGCGTGTTCCTCTAATAAGTACCGATCCGTCATCCCCGCGATGTAATCGCAAATCGTTCGATGGAGGCCCTCGTTCTCGATCCGTTTGGCCGCCGCCTCGCCCAGCAAATCCGGCGTGAGCACATATGCTTCGAAGACCGAGCGCAACATCTCGCACGCCCTCTGGTTCACCTCCGCCACGCGCGGATGATAATAGACGTTCTTATATAAGAAGCGCCGCAGCTCGCGGTTCGCCTCCAGCAATCCTTCGCTGTAGGAAATGAGCGGGACCGGTTGACGCCGCACGTCGTCCGCGCTTTGAACGCCGGCACTGGCAATCCTTTCAGCACTGGTCGTAATGACATCGCGCACCTGCACATCGATGATGTCCCGAATGATAATTTGGTGCAGCTCCGGTTCGCGCACCGCCGGATAACGCTCCACCACCGACGCCTCGCTCCCGCGCCAGACCGCGCTCTCTTCCAGTTGCGCGGTGCTGAGAATTTCGAAATCAACCGCGTCATCCAGATCGTGGCTGTAATAGGTAATCTCGTCCGCCAGATTGGCGATCTGTGCTTCGAGCGAGGGACAACGATATTTCTCCTCTCCCGCCACCGGCGGATCGTAGAATGCCTGGTGCTTTTGCAAACCTTCGCGAACCTCGAAGGTCAGATTCAATCCCGGAAAATTCGGATACGCGGCCTCGAGTAACTCGACCACGCGCAGGCTCTGCCGGTTATGATCGAACCCCTCATGTTCCTGCATGCATTCGGCCAGCATTTCTTCGCCCGAATGTCCGAAAGGCGAATGCCCGAGATCGTGTGCGAGCGCGATCGCCTCAGCGAGATCTTCGTTCAAGGACAACGCGCGCGCGATCGTGCGGCTGATCGAAGCCACCTCGATTGAATGCGTCAGCCGCGTCCGCAGATGATCGCCGGTGCCGTTGAGAAAAACCTGGGTCTTATATTCCAGGCGCCGAAACGCGCGCGAATGAATGATGCGCGCCCGGTCGCGCTGAAACTCGGTGCGATAAGCATGGCGGGATTCTGGGTACTTTCGGCCACGCGAGTCGCCGGATTTTTGTGCGAAAGGCGCGAGCACGCGCCCTTCGTCCGCTTCCATCTGCTTCCGCGTCTTCCAACTGAGACGCCCGGCGGCAGGATCATGGATGTCCTTCGGCACAGATGGGTTATTCGCCGTTAGGCTCGTTTTGCGAGTCGGGGGGGTTTGTTTGCCTGAAAAATCCGTCGCGAAAGGCCTGCCGCGCGGCGCGCGATTGCGCGCGGACGAGGAGCAGATCCAGGAGCGCCAGTAATAAGACGAGCAAAGTGTCCCAGGCACAGGCCAACCAAAATAAAATGAATCGCCATGGATGTTCGTGCGGGTTTAACCACGGCCGCAAAACGGTCAGGCCCGCGATGAGCATCGCCACGGCCACGAGGAGCGACAGCGCCATGGTTTTCCGGCGCGAACGCTCGTCGCGCAACAGACCGCGGGTGGCGTGGATGGTGAACGGCACCATCCAGAAACTCTTGTGCGGGGGCGGAGCAGCCATGGCCTAACGACTAGATCAAAAGCAACGCCGGATTCTCGAGCAGCTGCCGCAGTTCCTTCAGATATTCCGCGCCGAGCGCGCCATCGATCACGCGATGGTCGCAGCTCATGCCGATGCTCATCCGCTGTCCGGCCACGATTTGATCGCAATCGTCGATGACCGCTTTCTTTACGATCGCGCCGATCGAGAGGATGAAACCCTGTGGCGGATTGATGATGGCGGAAAAATTGTCGATGCCGTAGCTGCCGAGATTTGAAACGGTGAACGTGCCGCCTTGAAATTCTTCCGGCTTCATTCGCTTGTTTCGTGCGCGATGGGCGAGGTCTTTTACGGCTTCGCTGATTTCACGCAGCGATTTGCTCTGCGCGGCCCGGATGACGGGAGTGACCAGGCCATCCTCAATCGCCACCGCGATCGCCAGATTCACATCGCTGTATTGCACGATCGCGTCCACGTCGAAGGAGGCGTTTGCTTTCGGCACGCGCACCGCCGCCTCGACCGAGGCCTTCAGGACAAAGTCGTTCACGGTGATCTTTGCGGAATCCGATCCTTCGCCCGCGGACTTTAATTCGGCGCGCGCGCTCATTAGCGGGCCAGCGTCGATTTCGATGTTGAGATAAAAATGCGGGACCGGGCCTTTGCTTGCGACCAGACGTTCCGCGATCACTTTGCGCATTCCGCTGAGATTAATCCGCGCGCCTTCGCCGGCGTGAATCTGAGAAGCAGCCGGCTTCGATTGCGTTCCCTTCGACTTCGCCGCCGCTCTGACATCAGTTTCGGTCACCCGACCGTCGGGCCCCGTACCCTTGACGGCGGAAAGATCGACGCCTTGTTCCGCCGCGATTCGGCGCGCGAGCGGTGAAGCCTTTACCCGCGCTTCGCCCGTGCTTTCGATCTTTGTTTCCTCAGACGGTTTCGGCGGCGCGGAGGGTTCTTTTTGCTCACCCTTTTTCTTCTCCGTTTTTTCGCTGTCCTCCGGCGGGGCCGTATCGGCTTCCTTTTTTTTTGCCGGCGCCGGCTTCTCCGTCTCCGCCTGCGCCTTCTTTTTCGGCGCCGCCTTTTTTTCCTCTTTCGCTTCGGCCTCCGGTTTTTTCTTCTCTTCCTTCTCTTCCTTCTCCTCCGCCGGGGCCGCCTCTCCTTCGCCGCCGATGAACGCGATCTTGTCGCCGACGTTTACCTTGCCGCCTTCTTCGACATAAATTTCGGTGAGGGTCCCGTCTTCCGGCGATTCCCATTCCATCGTCGCCTTGTCCGTTTCGATTTCAGCGATGACGTCGCCGGTCGAGACCTTGTCGCCTTTTTTCTTCTTCCAGGCGACAAGAGTGCCTTCCGTCATCGTGTCGCTCAGCTTCGGCATTTGGATTTCAGGCATGGCGAGTAGTCGTTAGGTGTAACAAACTTTCTTCACGGCGGCGATCAGCTTTTCCGCGCTCGGCAGGACCGCTTTTTCCAGACGCTCGTTGTACGGCATCGGCACATCTTCCTGCGCCACGCGCAGAATGGGCGCATCCAGCGCATCGAAAATTTCCTTTTGAATTCGATAGCAAACTTCCGCGCCAACACCGCAGAAGGGCCGATCCTGTTCGACGATCACTACCCGGTGCGTCTTCGAAACCGAGCGCATGATGGCCTCGAGATCGAGCGGCTTGATCGACCGGAGATCGAGCACTTCGGCGCTGATCTCTTCCTCATTCTCGAGCGTCTCGGCCGCCGCGAGCGCGAGCGGGACTGTTTGCGCGTAACAGATGATCGTGACGTCGCTGCCTTCGCGTTTCAATTCGGCTTCCCCCAGCGGAATGAGCAACTCGAAATCTTCCGGCTCGACCATTCCCTTCGAGCTGTAAAGAAGCTCCGATTCGAGGACAAGCACCGGGTTGTTGTCGCGGATCGCCGTTTTCAACAATCCTTTCGCGTCCCGTGGCGTCGCGGGCGTGCAAATTTTCAAACCGGGCACGTTTGCATAAAGACATTCCGTGGCGTGCGAATGGGTGGCTCCGAGCTGATGCGCCGGACCATTTGGTCCACGGAAAGTGATGGGGATGTTGAACTGGCCGCCCGACATGGTGAGCATGTTCGGCGCGTTGTTCACGACCTGATCGAACGCGACGAGCGAAAAACTGAAGGTCATGAATTCGATGATCGGCCGAAGCCCGACCATCGCGGCGCCCACCCCCAGCCCGGCAAATCCATTTTCACTGATGGGCGTATCGATGATGCGCTTCGGGCCGAAACGCTCCAGCAAACCCTGGCTTACCTTGTAGGCGCCATTGTATTCGGCGACTTCTTCGCCCATGAGAAAGACGTTCGGGTCGCGCTCGAGTTCCTCGGCAAGCGCTTCATTGAGGGCCTGGCGGTAAGTGATCTCTCTCACGCGGTTTTTTTTGCCTCTGTCGCCCGCCTCGCTGGAGCCGGCCCGTCCTCGGGCCGGTCGGCGTCAGCGACGTTTTCACTCCCGGGGCGGGGGCGCCCCGGCTCCAGATAGGTGTAATCGTAAAGTTTTTCGAGCGGCGGCTCGGGGCTTTCCTCGGCAAATTTCACGCTTGCGAGCGCGGTCTCCTTTGCCTGCTTGTCCATCCGATCGAACTGCTCGTTAGTGAGCTTTTCTTCGCGGGTGAGCTGCGCGCGCAGCCGCGTGATGGGATCATCGAGCCGGAATTTTTCGAGTTGTTCCTTGGTCCTGTAACTCGCGGGGTCCGACATCGAATGCCCGCGATAACGATAGGTGCGAATTTCCGCGAAGGCGGCGTGCGGCTCTTTCCGGATTCCGTCGATGATCCTGGCCAGTTTGTCGCGAACTTCGCGAAAGTTCATCCCGTCGATGACCGTGCCGGGAATATCGTAACCCTCGGCGCGATCGACGATTTGCTTCAGCGAGGTGGAACGCTCCACGCTGGTGCCCATGGCGAAGAGGTTGTTTTCACAGATGAAAATGATCGGCAATTTGTAGAGCGCGGCGAGATTCAGCGCTTCATGGAACCCACCCTGGTTGATGGCGCCATCGCCGAAAAAACAAAGCGTGACGCGGTCTTCATCGCGGTACTTGGAAGCGAAGGCCAGCCCCACCCCCAGCGGAACATGCGCGCCCACGATGGCGTGACCGCCGTACATGTGATGCGCCTTGTCGAAATAATGCATGGAGCCCCCGAGTCCATGGGAGCAGCCCGTGACCTTCCCGAAAAGCTCCGCCATGCACGCATCCGGGCTCGTGCCGCGGGCCAGGGCATGCGCGTGATCGCGATATGCGGTAATGAGATAATCATCCGGCCGCGCCGCCGCCACCGCTCCGCAGACCACAGCTTCCTGGCCGATATAGAGATGGCAAAATCCGCCAATCTTCTGCGCTTGATATTGCTGACTGGCGCGTTCCTCGAAACGCCGGATCAACAGCATCAGCGAGAGCATTTCGACTTCGTCGCGTTGCTCCGGCGGCTGCATGCCGGTTTAAGCAGTATGCGGAAGGACGGAAGCCGCGCGCGCGCGTTCCGAACTGCGAACGAAGTTCAAACAGAGAACGAACAGCCCGGTGAAAATAAGGTCACCCACGAGCGAGTTGCGGAAAAACATCCAGGTCGGCGTGGCGCTGTATTGCGGCAAACCGACCGTGAGCGCTTGAATTAACCCGCCGAAATTTTTCACGTAGCCCGGATCGCTCAACCACGAGAACGCGTTCGTGATGACGTAGAAAAGTGTCGAACCCGCCAGTGACGCGGGGAGCAATGTTTTCCACGAAGGCCGATTGGCGATGATCAGGCCGAGCCCACCCACCAGGGCGAGCGCGAAATAGCGGCAGACAATTTCCGGAACGAGAAAACGGGCGCCGTAATGCATGTTGAGAACCACGTCCGAAAGGAAGAGGGCAATCAGCGGGACGGTGAACTTGAGTTTCGAAGGAAAATAAACAGCGCCGCAAAGTGCGATCGCCGCCAGCGGCGCGAAGTTCGACAGCCAGGTGGAACCGGAAATGATGGCGAGTCCCGTCACGATGCGATAAGCGACTGCGGCGAGAATCAGGATAAGAGCGGGAATCATCGGCATGAATTTTATCCTTCCTGACAGATATGCAATCCCCTTTTGGGCCGCTTCGTCTTCTGCTCTTACTCGCGCTCGAAATCGAAAAGACCATCAATCGCGAGCAGGAGCACGATTACGAAATAGAATCCGTGCTGCGAAAAAACGAGTGGCTTAAGCGGCAGGAGCGGCGAGCGATTTGTTCAAGCGCGCTTTGCGACGTTTCGCGGCATTCTTGTGAATGACGCCCCGCTTTGCAGCCTTATCGATGGCGGAAATCATGGCGTGAACATCCTTTGCCTCCGGCTTGGACGCAGCCGAAACGCCTTTCTGCATTTTTCGCAAGCGTGTCAGAACGCTGCGATTGCGGAGAGAACGGATCGTGGTCTGACGCGCGCGTTTGCCGGCGGATTTTGTATTAGCCATTTTGGAAAGCGAAAATTTTGTGAGCGTGGAGGCTCGCGGCGACGCGGCTCGATGTCAAGGGACGTGAGACCGAACAGCGCCAACTAGGCGCCGCGACCCAAATGAGGCTGTTCCACCGGATCGCTGTTCTTGCGCGCGGCGCTCGTGGGAATTTTCTCCACCGCTTTCGGCTCCTCGACCTTTTCGGGATCGGGTGGTGGCTTCGGTGTTTCCACGGTGAAGACTGCCCCCTTCGGAGCTGCCGGAATTTTCGGCAATTTGTCCGGTACGATTTCCACAATCGCCCCGATCGGGATCTGGGCGTAGAGATCGGCCACGTCGCGCGATCTCATGCGAATGCAGCCGTAACTGGCGGGCCGGCCGATCTTCTTTTCCTCCGGCGTGCCGTGAATATAAATGCAGCGGCTAAAAGCGTGCGCATTCGAAGCCTGGAGCCCGCGCAGCCAGATGATCCTCGTGATCACGGGGTCGCGTCCCGGAGCATTCGGCTTAATGATCTCGCCGGTGAAACGGCGGTTGCGAAAAACCGCTCCGACCGGCGCGTGATCGCCAATCTTCTCGGCGACCTGGAGGAAGCCCAGCGGCGTCGTCATGCGACCCCAATTATCGCCGATCCCAAACTTGGAAGTGGAAACCGGATAGGTCGCCAGCTTCGCGCCGTTACCCATGACCATCAGTTTCTGGTCGCGCACGCTGATGATGACGCGACTCGGACCGTCCGCTCGCACCGCCGGTGATACCGCTATGAACGCGATGAGAACCAGCGAGAGGCGAAACATCATGGCGTTCTTACCTCAAAAGAAACCTTTGTCACGCGGGAATTGTGATCTCCTCCGCCCGCTGGTTGCCGAAGCTGATCCGCGGAAACCATTGGCCGAGCGAAGAAAGCGAAACGTAGAGGAAGCCGATTTGGAACATCGCGAGGAAAGGCACGGAGATGAACTGGCGATGCTGAATCGCGAACCAGACGAAGTAGGTGAAGTAAATGGCGAAGGCCATTTCCGCGATCGGGAGGAGCGACTTGAGAGGCATATATTTGCAGCTGCGCCAGGGCTGCGACTTACGCTCGATTCCGTATTTGGGGGTGCGGGCAAAATCCGATTTGTGATTGAAGACAGCTTCGAGGACCGCGCGGGCATTATTAAGAGAGAGACCGACGCCGAGCGCGAGCAAGGCGGGCAGCAACAAAATTTCCTTCATCCAGGTGCGCGGGTGCAGCTCACGTTGCGCACAAATATAGAAGACGGCGACGGAAACGGAGGCGGTCATGAAGATCGGGCCGTCGAGAAGCAATGTCCGAACCCAGCCCGCTTGCGGCCCACCGGTGGAAGGATGGAGAAGCACGCATAAACAAGCTAGCAGGAGGTATGCGAAGTTGGAGGTTAAATGGGCCGTGGCCTCGATTTTGATCGGGAGCGACAAATGGCTGCGCCAGATGGTGGGCAACAATTTTTTGCAGGTCTGAATCGAACCTTTCGTCCAGCGATGTTGCTGCGACTTGAAGCCGTTCATATCCACGGGCAACTCCGCCGGAGTAATCACGTCGGGCAGGAAAATGAACTTCCAGCCGGCCAGCTGTGCCCGGTAGCTCAAATCCAGATCTTCCGTGAGCGTGTCGTGCTGCCAACCCCCCGCCTCATCAATACAGGAGCGCCGCCATAAGCCCGCCGTGCCATTGAAATTAAAAAAACGGCCGCTCCGGCTGCGCGCCGTCTGTTCGAGCAGGAGATGGCCGTCGAGGAACATCGCCTGCACGCGCGTGAGCAGGGAATATCCGCGATTCAAATGGCCCCAGCGGGTCTGGATCATGCCGACCTTCGGGTCGGTGAAAAAATGAATCGTCTTCAGCAAAAGATCGGGCTGCGGAACGAAATCGGCATCCAGAATGCAAACGAAATCACTTTCCGCCGAGGCGAGTCCGGTCTCGAGCGCGCCAGCTTTGAAACCGGTGCGATCGGTACGGTGGATCAGTTCGACGTTGAAGCCGCGGCTTTGCAGCTTCTCCACGCAAGAGGCGGTCAACTGGCGCGTATCGTCCGTGGAATCGTCGAGGACCTGAATCTGAAGCGAGTCTTTCGGATAATCGATCTCGCTCACCGATTTGAGCAAGCGCTCCACGACATAGACTTCGTTGAAGATCGGCAACTGCATCGTCACCTTGGGCAATTGGTCGAAATGCCCTGCCGGTGTCACCGCCCGCTTCCTGTTTTTCAGGAAAAGGTAAATAATCACATAACGGTGAATCCCGTACGCGGAGAGCCCGAGAAGTACACTTAAGTAACAAATCGTCCAGATGATAGAGCCAAGGCTTCCTTGCATAACGGAGGTGAAAAACTGCCGCACGAAGGCGACAAGGGCGACATGATGCCGCTTC